>CAIMFA010000274.1 GCA_903840185.1 uncultured Lentisphaeria bacterium
TGCTTCAGTTCAGGAGCCCGCATCATATCACACATAATGCGCGGAATCCAGTTGTAGCTCCCGCCGCCGACCATTACAATTTTTGCGCCTTTCGACATATATTTTCCTCCATAAATGTTTTAAAGGATATCAATAATTATAATGCCGTGACGGACAAACAGCAATTCCTTAAATGATTAAATCATTTCGCACAATGATTATTTGACATAACTCAGAATGATTATATTGTAACAATTATGAAAAATGAAATTGAAAATCTGCTGAATACGCTGCCGGTCAAAAATGCGGACTATGTGCTGCATAAAGCCAAAAGCCGCGGGTTTAACCTGAAAAAACAAACCCATGAAGTATGTGAAATCATTTTTGTTGATTACGGCATCGTGGAGTTGACCATAAAACAGGAACTTATCACACTTAAACCAGGGGAATGCGTTCTTATACCGTCAATGCTGGAACACCACTTTCACGGTGCGGGCGGCAGGCCGTTCGACTTTTTAAATATTGCTTTTCACGGAGACATTGACAGTTCCATTGCCTGCAAGGCCATTTTTCTGAACCAGGAGGAGAGGTCTGTCATGTTGAAAATGAAAAATGAGTACCTTACAGAAAACCGCTTCAGCCATGAATTGATTGTCATCATGCTTAATCAACTGCTGCTGTCGCTTCAACGCCGTTTGACCGAAAGCGGCTTTGAACGGAACACTGTTCAAATAACCGGAGAAAATAATCTGAATCACCGGACCGTGGTTATTTCACGGGCGTTGAATTTCATCAGAAATAATTACATGCGCGATATTACGGCGGAATCCGTCAGTAAACACTCAGGGGTCAGCGCCTCTTATCTGCGCAATCTGATGCAAAGAGAGACCGGGCATAATTTCCGTCATCATCTGCGGGAAATCAGAATGGAGACCGCACAACGGCTATTGCGTGAATCCACCGACAACATTTCCGATATCGCGGCGAAAGTAGGCTACAGCTCCCTGCCGCACTTCTGCGACGCGTTCAAAAAAGTTTCCGGAATGACCCCGACCGAATTTGCCCGTTCACTAGGCAATCCAAGCGTGAAAAACTGATACTCCGGGAATATTGCTATTGATACTTTTTACCCAGCCACTTCCTAAGATCCGGCAGGTCGCAGTATTTTAAAATGTCGTGAAAAATTATGCTGTTGATGTCATAATCATCATAATGGCGCGCACATGCCAGATCGGCGTAGCCGGACAGTGGCTCTTCCTCCCGCAGCGCTTTTACCCTGGGATCAAGCGCGGCGGCAATCAACGCATATACGCTCTGCCGGCCATGCCCGTAAAGTTCAATATCATTCACATTGATATCCGGCAGTTCCTGAGTTGCGTCAAGCGCCCTGATAACATCATATGCCCTGAACGCGGCAATCGAATCTCCGAGCCACAGCAGATCATGCGCCAGGCGGCAGATGGTGCCATACCACTCATGAGTTGGAGATGAATTAATCTTCCGCGGTTCCATTACGCCGACGCCGGTTACATTCAACACCATCACCGCCCGCCCCGCGGCGCAGGTATTGCGCAGCCAGTTCATGTGGGAACGCAGCTGATTGGTGCCGTCTGTCCATACCGCAACAGTCAGCGGCAGTTTCCGGTCAGCGAAACGGTAATCCCGGAAGACCAGCGCCTGATTTATTATTCCTTCCTGAGACCACCAGAAGACATTATTGAAACACAAGTCATTCGCATGTCCGGAATAGCAAATCCGCAAATTCTGCGGACACGGTTTACGCTTGTTGAAAACCGCCGTTTTCAGCCAGGCCAGCGCCATGGCTTTTTTCGCCTTTTCCTGTCCGGGATTTCCGGTCTGCATAATTTGCTCTACATTCGTCTTGTTTTCATCATAAACAAAGCGGGCATTTTTCAGTTCGCCGCGCACCTGCCCGGTTTTAGTGGCGTAAAGCTGCGCCGCCGGGATCGGCTGGACTTTTGAATTATCAATTATAACCTTCCTTCCCAGCAGATGGAGAGCAAAGAACTCAGCGGATTTTGCTGCCATTTCACGGGTGTAATGGTGGTCAATCTGCTGTTCGGACAGCTCCAGATTTGCGCTTTTTCCGCAGATATCCCAGAATCTCCTGGCCCTGGCAACTGTCTGCCGGGTGGCTTCTATCGGGAAAAAGTCATACGTCACCGCCATCACCAGCACCGGGCGGGGTGCCATAATCAGCAGAATATCTTCATGTTCAAATCCGGCGGCAGTCATTCCCGGCCATACCTGCTCCAAATCCTGGGCGCCGCCTGTATGCATCCAGCCGTTAGCGCTCATTAGATAAGTCGCCGGTGCCGCGGCGGCAATACGCTCGTCGCAAACCATCATCAGCGAAGTCTGGGTGCCGCCGCCGGAATTCCCGGTGACGCCGATTTTATTTTTATCAACTTCAGGACGGGTGCGGAGGTAATCAATGCCGCGCATAGAGTCATGCACAAAATATCTGGCAATACTTTGACCGGCGGGCAGACACTGGACACCGGCGTAATCATGTTCTCCGGTTCCCCAGCGGAACGTATTAAACTTCAGCGACGATTCGTAATAGCTGTGCCGTTCCCCCTGCCCGACCGGATCCTGCGCGAACACGATCAGGCCGGCTTTCACCAGCGTCCGGCACACCACCTGATATTCATCGGCATGCTTGGCCTGTTCCCAATGCCCGCTCAGAAACTGCACTGTCGCGCGCGGCTTTACAATGCCGTCAGGGATATACATATTGGCGGTGACAAAAACGTCCGGACGTGATTCAAATATAATCTTCTCAATGCGGAAACCGTCTTCTTGAATCACCCCGGTGATTCTGGCGTTAAGCGGCGTATCACTTGAAGGCAGTCCGCCAATTGCGGCAATGAATTTCTCCCGCATTGTTTTACGCCGCTTGTTAATATCTTTTTCAGAACGGACAGCATCCCGTTCAGCATTGCCCCGCTCAAACTCGGCATCGGCTGTTTTATAAATAA
>CAIMFA010000275.1 GCA_903840185.1 uncultured Lentisphaeria bacterium
ATCAAAGTAGGGCGGTTTTGCCAAAACCGCCTCATGAGCCAGTTTCGGCGAAACTAGCCTACTTAAAACTCCGCCAGCTAACAGCCACTTCGAGGGATTAGAGGCCCGTTGAGCATATTGTTATTCTGTTTTTACTGCTTTAACTTTCAACTTTCAACTTTCAACTCCCGCAAAGCGGGCTTAGCATCTGCGCCCTGCTGACTATCGGGTTAGTCCCGCGACTGCGGGACGTCATCTGTGGATCACTCCGAGGAATTAGAGGCCTGTTGAACATAATGTTTTTCATAATTCTGAAGTATTTCACTTTTCTCACTTTCAATTCTTGCACCCCAGCTCTTGCACCCCAGCGCTTTTGCATTTAAAAAATTTAGAACTTTCGCACTTGACTTATATATATAGTCTTTTTGTCAATTCAGAACTTGCATATGGTTTGAAATAAACGTTTTACAATTAAGAGTAGCAGGGAAATTCCGGGACTCTCCGGTGCGGACCGCAAATTACCGCTGCCATTGCCGGACAAATTGCGGATTTTTAATTTTTTTGCGTTATTTTTACAAATCTATTGACAATTTAAAATCTATAGTGTATTATTAGTGTATGAATGATTCTTTTAGTGATTTATTTAACAAAAAAGATGCGATATATGAGTACGGCAGTAGAACTACTTGGATACAAACCTAAGAACACCTTGATTGCCGATATTGTCAGGGAGCAGATTGTCAATGGTAAATTTCGTCATGGCGATAAACTGCTTCCTGATGAAGAAATCGCCAAAGAATACAATGTGAACAAACGTACCGTTGCCGCCGGCCTTAATACGCTGGTCAAAGAAGGCTTGCTGAGGCGTGCTCCCAGACTTGGAACTATTGTTGTCAAAGACACCCGGACCAACAATGCGGTGGCGCTGGTCATTCAGAGCAAAGGCGATGTTTATGCTAATATCGCCCGGCACATTGCGCATCAACTGGTGCAGGAGAAATTTTATCCGGTTCTGATCAGCGACAGCGTTGTTCACAATTCCGATTATAACGGGATTGTTTCATTTCTCAACTGCATGAATACTCCGCCATTACTGCCGTATGGATGCGTTATTGACGGCAGTGTGGAATTTCCGTATGAGTATCTTTTAGAAAAGCAGCAGGTTTTCAGCAACACTGTTTTTATTATCAAATATCATTATCCGGAAAAAATACCCTGGGCTAAATATGTATTGGTTGATTTTGTGGAAGCCGGGCGCATGGCCGCGCGCTATTTCATAGAAAAAGGATACAGAAAACTAACTTGTCTTGCAGTAAAAGAAGGTGATTTTAAAGGTCGCTGGAGTTCAATGCAAGCACAAATTATGGAAGGATTCAAGGAAACATGTATTGCGGCAGGCGTAAAGTTTGACGAGGAGATTTTCTGGAGTCTCCTTCATGGCGCACCGCTTGCGGATACTTTACTGAAATATCTGGGCGGAACAGACAAACCGGATGCTTTTTTTGCCTATTCCGATTTTTTTATCAGCGAACAAATTTTGCCGGTGTTGAGTAAATTGCATTTGCGCTATCCAAAAGATATTGAGTTCATCGGTTTTTACAATACTCACCATTCGCTGGATAAAAAGTTCTCCTCAATTGCCATTAATGAAAAAGCAGTGGCGGAACAGGCGTTTGCCATGCTGACTGGACAATGCGGCAAACAGGAAATATTGATCAGCCCGGAAATGGTTATAAGGGGCTGAATATGCAAGTAAATTTTGTTCCGGATTAAACATAAACAAACAACGTGTGAGGTTAAAGTATGAAAAAAAGAAGTTTTACGCTTATCGAATTGCTCGTGGTGATAGCCATCATAGCGATACTTGCCAGCATGCTGCTGCCGATGCTTAACAAAGCCCGCGAAAAAGGCAAAAGGGCCACCTGCGCCAATAATTTAAAGCAGATCGGGCTGGGGGTTAATTTTTATATCGGCGACTTTCAGGACTGGTATCCGCCAGCGGAAGCGCCGGCGACAAGTTCAATGTTCAAAAATCAAATGCTTTCAGGCCCCGGCTTCAAAACAGGTTATTGTACTGGCGGAGTGAAGTTGTTTGACTGTCCGTCAGATATAACAAGGCTGGAAACCTGGGATTATTGGCCGTACTGGGGGACTGGAAATAATATCAGTTACGGCTACAATGAGAAAGTCGGCGGTTCGTTGTATGCCGCCACTACCGATACTAACTCCGGCGGTGCTAATTCCGGATTCCGGGTACGTTCACACAAAGCTACTCAGATGAAATCTCCGTCGTCCGACATTCTGATTTGCGATGTAGGCCGGTTCAGGACTCCTGTCGCGGTACCTAATGTTGACACCAGTAAATGTTCAAATCTTTACATAATCTGGTCATGCAATGCGGCAAACGAAGACAGAAGCACATATTTAATGAATAACACTGGAAATCCTTTCAATCATGAACTAAGCATTAACTTCTGCTTTCTGGACGGACATGTCGGAAATTACACTTATGCCGAGTATATGGGCAAGTTACGGTTGACGGGCGACAAAGTTCCGCTTGATCCCGGTGTGTCAGACGCTCGCAGAGTGAATTTTTGAATAATTGTTTTCAGCACGTTATTAAAATATTTGTTGTAAGATTAAATTTAAAGAAAAGAAATAGTTATGGAGTTTCAAGAAATAAGTTGGTTCAGGAGCGCCGGCGCCGGTATGTTCATTCACTGGGGCGTATACTCGGTGATTGGCCGCGGCGAGTGGGCCATACAACAGGAACGGATGCCGCTTGACGAATATGACCGGCATATCCCGAAGTTTAGCGCCGAAAACTACGATCCGGACGCATTGGCTCAGTTCGCAAAAGATGCCGGAATGCGTTATATGGTGTTGACTACCAAACACCATGACGGATTCTGTCTGTTCAATACTGTTACGACGCATCGTAATGCCGTCAAACAGGGGCCGGGGCGTGATCTGGTGAAAGAATACGTTGAAGCCTGCCGCAGACATGGACTTAAAGTCGGGCTCTACTTTTCTTTGCCCGACTGGAGCATTCAGGCTTTCAACGACGGACCGGAGGACGCATCGCAGGAAGCATGGAAAGCGTTTATTGGACTTATTCACGAACAGGTACGGGAACTTTGTGCCAATTACGGTAAAATAGATGTTCTGTGGTATGACAGGGCTCCTAATCTTGAAGGCGTTTCTGCCCTTACAGTTGAAAACCTTATGGCTCGCGAATTGAATGACATGGTACGGAGGCTTCAACCGGACATCCTGATCAACGACCGGTCTGATTTGCCGGAAGATTTTTACACTGCCGAACAAAATGCAAGGCCGCCTGAAACTCCAGAGCGACTTTGGGAGGCGTGTCTGACCATGAACAAGCATTGGGGATATTTTCCGGCGGATGATATGTACAAGTCCGCCAAAGAAATTGTGCATACACTGACCGGCATTGCCATGAATCGCGGCAATATGCTGCTCAATGTCGGCCCGGAACCTGATGGCACGATTGGCGAACCGGAACGGGAGCGGCTGCAAGCGCTGGGCCAATGGCTGGCAGTCCATCGTGAAGCAATTGAAAACGTATCGCCCGGTCCGGTTAGCGGCGGCACATACGGTTGTTCCGCCATAAAAGGTGACAGTGTTTACCTGTATGTCCACTGGTGGCACGGTTCTTCAATTACCATTGCCAATTGCAGTATGGATTTTAAAGCCGGAAAAATTATGGGAACAAATCACAGTGTGACCATTCAGCGTGACGTTAAACACATCAAACTTGTGAATCTGCCGCTCACCGCCCCCGATCCACTCTGCACGGTAATCAAGTTGACGATAAAGCAGGATTGCTGTTAAAATAACTAAATGAATATCAAATAAGCAGGATAGAATTTAAACTTGAATAAAGGAATTTCTGATATGGAAAATTTGAAAGTGGCCTGTATCGGCGCCGGCGCTTCCGGTACCGGGCATATTGCCTTAATTGAGAAATATGCGCCGGGCTCGATGGTTGCTTTCTGCGATCTGGACCGGTCATTGTTTGACAAAATTATCAATTCATATCCGGGCGGCTCCGGCGCCAAAGAAGCCGGGGACTTCAAGACTGACGCCGCCTCGCTGCGGAAAGATTTGAAGAATATTCCGTTTTATACGGATCCGGAGGAAATGTTTGCCAGAGAAGATATAAATACGGTAATTATTGCAACGTATTGCTGCGCGCATTATGAAATGGTGGAAAAATGTGTGAAGCGCAACATGAATATTCTTTTGGAAAAGCCGATCGCAATCGTAGAGACGGATATCGAAAAAACCTGGCAACTTCTCAAAAACTATCAGAAAGTGGCGACCGTAAACTTCACAATGCGAGGAGCGCCAGTTTCTTTAGCTGCAAAAAGACATGTCAAAAACGGAACTATTGGAAAAATTGTTTCTGTTCAATATATAAATAATGTCCATTACGGCGATTGCTACTTCAGGGGGTGGATGCGTACTAAAGAAAAAATCGGGAATTTATTCCTGCAAAAGGCGACGCATGATTTTGATATCATCAACAGCATTATTGGCTTGAAACCGGTGAGCATTGCGGCGTTCGGTTCCCGTCAGATTTACGGCGGGAATATGCCGAATGATCTGACCTGCGATGAATGTGACAGAAAATGGACTTGCCCGATGAGTATTTACAAATTGGAACTTGAAGCCGGCAAACCGCTGCCCGGAAAGAATAATCGCCTTTGCGTTTACGCGCGGGAAATCGATATTGACGATAACCAGACGGTGATCATTCAATATGAAGGCGGTGTTACCGCTTCCTACTGCCAGACGTTCAATGCGCCGCAGCAGGGCGGACAGCGCGGAGGATATTTTATCGGCAATGACGGTATAATGCATCTGCGCTATTACGGCCAGTTCCAGGAAACCTCCGGCGGGCAGATTCTGGTCGGCAACAGTCAGCTTGACATTACCCGTTATCATGAAAAACCGGGCTCGCGTATTCATGAAGTTTACGATTGGAACGGACATGGGCATTTTGACGGAACAGAATACGGGATTATGGCCAAACTGGATCTGCTGAACGGCAGGCCGACGGAAGTGGCGAACACCATCGCAGAAGGCTATATCAGCGCCAAAATGTGTCTGGCCGCGCAGAAATCCATTGAAACACATAAAGTAGTTGATATAGATTTAAACCTATAACTCTCTGGACAGGAATAATGAAAGAGCTTTTTGAACAGGATCGCGTGAACTATATTCTCAGGACATATCTGCCGACCTGGAATTACGAGCAGCGGATTGAGGAGATTGTCCGCTTCTGCCATGAGACTGACACCCGGCATGTGATGCTTTTTACCGATGCCCAGCATATGGTCTGGAATCAGCTTACCTTAGATGAAGCAGAACATGAAGCCGCCGGCATCGCCCGCGCGATGAAGCGCCTGACGGAAGAAAATATCCGCGTCGGAATAAATTCGTCTTACAACCAGATGCAGTCCCGCTGGGACCACCGGCATCATAACGACTATGATTTCTGGTCTACCTTCGCTGACGGAAGCTGCGAATACCGGATACCCTGCCTGCTGGACCCAACGCTGGATATATATTTGCGGAAGTTTTATACAATTCTGGCGAAAACCAGTCCGGATTATATCTATGTTGACGATGACCACCGCTATATGCTGCTTGGGCAGAAAAATACCTGGGGCTGTTTTTGCGAGTTGCATCTGCGTAAATTCAGCGAACTTACGGCGCACGAATGGACCATAGAAACCTTGAACGCCGCCTTGTTTAATGACCAGGCTGTCCGTTCCCGCTGGATTGATTTTCTTGGCCGTCGCCTTGAAGAAATCGCCGGGATTATCAGCAGCGCCGTGCATGCGGTGAATCCGGAAATTGAAGTAGGCATGATGACGCCGTGCGCTCATATGCTGCCGGTTATGGGGCACAATATTGCCAATATGGCATCTGCTTTCCAGCCGGTCGTCAAACCTCTGGTCCGCCCCTGCATCGGCCCTTACAGCGACCGTGACCGCCGCCAGATCATTCCCGGATTATTCTACATGGAATTTACCGGCCATCTGCTGGGTGATAACGCAGTCTATACGCCTGAAATTGAAACTACGCCATTTTCACGTTTCTCAAAAAGCATGACTACCGTCAGATTTCACATTACGCAGGGTTTGCTGAACCGGATGAACAATCCGGCTCTTTCACTATGCGGTTATGTCGGAGATTCGCCGTATTTCGAGCCGTCGTTCGTTGACCTGCTTACCCGGAGCAGGGGATTTTTTGAAGGAGTTCGCGCCAATGCTCCAGTCCGCGGCTCCCGTAAAGGGATTCAGTTGCTGTGGGATTTCAATGCTCCTAAAGCTTCACCACGCACAGTTGATTCAGTTTCCGACTTTTACTGGCCTGCATTTGTGGTGCATGATATTCTTGGAAACAGCGGATTCTCCTGCACTTATGACGAAGTTCCGGTTAAATTTCTGGCCGGAGATACTGCTTACGCGCTGCCGGAAGAACGTATCGAAGAATTGCTCAAGTCGAACCTGATGCTTGACGCGACTGCCGCACGGGCTCTGGCGGAACGCGGCTTTGCGGGCATGATCGGGGTTGCGCCGGGAGACAAGGTCACCGGTTTCGGCTGCGAAGAATGCGTCTCTGAAAATTATTTTGGAACATACGCCGGCAGCTATCTCCCGCTTCTCGCTGTCCCGGCGGACGGGATATTCAATTTGAACCCGGCGGCAGGCGCCGCGGAAATTTCCGTTATAGTTGACCATAACCGGAAACGTATCGCTCCCGGCGTTGTGCTGTCTGAAAACAAATCAGGCGGCAAAATCGCGACACTGCCTTATGCCATAGGTTCGACAGATTCCCATCTTCCGCATTTAATTTGCTATCAGCGTCAATTTATGTTCAGGCGGATTTTCGACTGGATGAATCCGGAATCGGTGCCGGTTTTTCTAGAGCATCCAAGTGATTTTGCGGTCCAATGCTGGGACGATGGCAAACGTCTGACTTGCTGCTTTACCAATCTGTCTTATGACGATGCTGACCATATCATCATCAAGTTCAATGCCGGAGTTTTGCTAATTCCTGACGCTTCATTTATGACAGAGGATGGAAATATGGCGTCTTTATCTTCGCTGGCGGAAGATTTATCTTCTTCAGTTGAAACCAGATGGCGGATTAGAAAATCATGCCATATATTCACTCCGTTTATAATCGTGATTGAGAAATCAAAAAAGAATGCAGACAACGCATTATGAAACAAATATAATGGAAGAAATTAAAAATCTCCGTGATATAAAAATTAACCGGAAGGGAATAAGCATGAAACCGAGCGTATTATTGTTGATGGCTGCCGTAATGTTTCTGGCAGGGAATGTGGTAAAATCCGAAGATGAATTTTCCGATGATTTGCTTGGAGGGAAAGGTAACTTTGAGGAATGGAGAGTTGAATCGCTTAGCAGTACTGCAGGCATGGGGGCGTATCTATGTCAAAATAAGCAGGCCGGATGGAAATTGTCACAGGATGGCAGCGATACCGGCAAATGCATGATTCCACAGATTTTTGCACAATTCTGTGAAGGTCCGGGTATAATCCAGAGAAGCCCCGAAGGAGAAGGCAAAGACAGTAAATACAGTCTGGTATTGATGGGCAGCATGTATTTTGGCAGTGACCGGACACCAGTGAAGGACGGCGAAGAATATCAGATACAATTTTATGTCAAAGGCGAAGCAGGGGCAAACGCAGGCGTATATGCAGCAATATATGGTGATAATAAACCCGGCGCGTCTATTGATTCCAAAGAAGGCGCTCCGGCTGGAAATGATCAGTGGGTATTGGTTACGGAACGCATTAAAATTGTCGGCGCAGGCGCTCAATTTGCGTTTTTCCGGATTCAATCCAATAAACAAGTGCAGATTGACAACCTTGAAGTCCGCCGCATAATCAAGCAATAGTCCGGCTAACGAAGGGCAGTTACGCATGAAACTAAAAAAAATATTTGGGTTGTCAGTCCTTGTCTTATTGGGATTGACTGGCGTAAATGCCGCAGATAATCCGGCGGAAATGACTTCGGGACTGCCGATGGTTGAAGGTGAACATTTTAAACCGGTGGCTTTCGCCCGGTGTCGTACTGGCGAGATCGTCATAGACGGCAAACTGGATGAGCCGGACTGGAAAAAAGCGGCAGTTTTCAGTAATTTTAACAATCCAGGAGAGGTTTCCGGCAAACAGCCGGTCAAATTTTCATACCGTATTCTTTATGACGAGAACTATGTATATTTCGGTCTGGAAACCACGCTGAACGGAGCGGAAAGTGTTTGCCGCCAGATAATCGCAAATCCGCTGCCGTCGCCGAAAAACACAGGCGACCCCGGACAAGACCGCTACGCTTCCCGCTATTCTATGGAAATATTCCTGGCTCCCCCCCATGGAGCCAGTCCATATTTTCAATATGTCTATTCGATGGACGGATACCGTTATGACGGCAATGCGTCTCCGGAAAACGCCGGCGCCTGGAATGGCGTCTGGCAGGCTGCCAGCCATGTTGCCGGCAACACGTGGTCAATGGAATTCAAATTTGATGTCCGGTCAATGGGAGTAGCACGTATTGCGGAATTTTCCGAATGGCGCTATAATCTGGTGCAGAACCGCAGTAATGCCGCCGTAGCTGCCATTGGTGACATCGCCAATTTTCATGTTGTCAGCGCATTTGCCGAATTAATTATGGGTGACTATGCGCAATGGCGCCGCAAAGTATTTACGGATGCGGAAAATTCCCTGAAAAAATTGAGCAAATCCGGGGAATTCTCCGCATCGCGGATTGATTCCATCCGGCAATTTATGGACGGGCAACGCAAATCCGGTGATGCCGGTATTAAATCCGGAGCAGAGATCGAAGCCAATTATCAGCAGTTTAATTATCTGAAAGAAGCCATCCGGCAACTCGAAAATGAATCCGCCTACCGTAAGCTTGAAACAAAGTAAATTTATTAATTATGGGAGTGATTATATGCGTTCAGCAGCCAGTTTATTAATCGCCGTTGCCTGTGCGGCATATTGCTGCCAGGCTTACAGCGGACAAACAGTCAGTAATTACAGCCATACTCCGGATTCGGAATTCAAAGTAAAGAATCCATTCAGCATGGACAATATTCCTGGAACTCTCGTCAGCCCGCATGTCAAATGGGCTGAGCCTTCAGTGTTCAGCAAAATCAATGCACTGATCATTCTGCCAAGGGATGCTGTACGTGAAGTGATTGAACTGAAACAGCGGCTTTCGCTTGATGCCGCAGTAGTGTTTACGGATGAATACAAACCAACGGACGAAGACTGGTACGCGCATCCGTTCGGAACCCCGGATGTGCAGCTTGCCCGCATGACAGACAAGCTGCATCCAGCCTACAATTATGACGTGATTATTATCGGCAAGGTCAAATGGAGTGTTATTCCGGAAAAATGCCGGGCGATGATTATCCAGCATATAAATAAAGGCGCCGCGTTGCTGTATATTGACCCGCAGGACGCAGGACGGCTTTCCGCTCTGGTGAACTGGGACAGTTCATCCGGACTGAAGCAGGAAATTTTAAACAATATCCCCGGGGAACTGTTGACCTTGGAAACGGATTTTAAAGAGCTCAGGATGCGCGATCCAAGCCTTCCGGCGCGTAAACTTGGCCCGCTGGAAATTAGCTCCGGCAGGCTTGGCAAGGGCAAGGTCTGTTATCTGGATTACAAAGACTTGAATCAGTCCGGCGGCTGGCGAAACATCGTATCATGTAATGCGCTCACCCCTCTGCTGCCTTACGACCGCTTTGAATATGAATATCAGCAGGCCATCCTTATTCGGCTGCTGCTTGCCTTGTGCGACCGCGATGCCGGTATTAAATCCGGAGCTGTCTGCACGACAGTAGATTATGCAGCGCTTCCTGGAACTCCGGTGAAATTTACATTTGATTCCACGTCAGCGCCATTAATCGATTTCATCGTGGATTATGAGGTGCGCGACCGTTCCGGGCAGGTCGTCGCACAAGGACAGAATGTATTGAACAGTTCCGCTAAATCAGCAACCTTTTCTCCGGAAATTCCGCAGCTCAGGCGCGGCGATTACAGCGTTGACGTCTGGTTGAAACGCGATTCCAGGATTGCTGTCTGGTCATCCGCAGCATTGCGCGTTTCCGGCGCTAAGTACTTGGGAAAAATCAATTTTGAACGTCCGTTTCAGACGAATGACCGGAATATTTCCGGAACTGTTGATTATGCCGCGCCGCCCGGGGCTGACATGCAAGTTCGCATTTCATTGTTTGACAGTTGGAACCGCCTGCTGGCACGGACAGAAAGCAAGGAAGCGCGGACTCGATTCAGTTTTGCGCCGGTATCCATTCCGCTGTCCACCATTTACGACGTTGTTTGTGAAGTTGTTGACAGAAAAGGGCAGGTTATAGACCGGCTTAGCGCAAACACGTTCATGCCCAAATGCGATTTCGACGATTTTCTTATGACGGCCTGGCTGGAACCACGTTGCGACGTCTTTAACCTGCCTGTCCTTTTTTGGAGCAAAAAACTTGGATTCAACGCGATTTATTCCACTTCCACCATCTGGAATCAGAATGCCGCAACAGCCAAAGAAGTTCAGGTCGTTGCCAGACACAATTTCCTGCATACTCCATATTTTACCGGCATTTGGGATTTCAAAATAACCCCTCAGAAAAAGTTTCAGCAGACTTTGTCCGAATATAGCGATAAAAACAGTAATTTTTCAAACAAAGCTAAAATATTAGCTGATGCCGGTACACTGTTATATAGTATCTGTGAAGAAAACTACATAGCCCGCGATCCGGATGTCTGGAATAATCCGGAAGCGGTGAAAGAATTTGCTGCTTATTTGAAAACAAAATATAGCGATATTGAAACGCTGAACAGCAAATGGCATTCGTCATTCAAATCATTTGATAATATTGCGTGGTTGAGTCTGAGCCAGGCCAAAGTCCAGAAATTGCTGCCGCAATGGCTGACTCAGGAGCAGTTCAAAATCGCCAAATTCGCCGAGGTACACCGGCAGATGCAGGATACGATCCGCAAATATGATCCGCAAGCAAAGACAAGCCTGGACTGCAATACCGGATTGAATTATGATTGGAGCGCGGCCAGAAAAGATTTTGCCGGATATACCGGCGGCGACATGAATTCATGCGATGGCTTTTACATGAAACGCAATCCGGGAAATTATGCAGGCAACTGGTGGGGATCGTATATTGGGAATATGGATGAGTTTATGATCAACCGGGCGCCGTGGCAGATACTTTTCGGCGGCGGCAATACGATTTACTGGTGGTCGTCGGCTTTATCATATTCGCTGGATAAATCTGAACCGCTGCCGTTTCTGAACATGGCTGGAAAAAATATGCAGGAAATCGCAAGCGGAACCGGCAAACTGCTGATTAACAGTCAGCCGTCCGCCCAGGTTGCGATCCTGTATTCGCCGGAATCGGAATTTGCCGACATTGCCCTGCCGCGTTCAGGATCGCATTCCGGAGCTCGCAATGCCATAACATCCGGGCTGCAATACTCCGGGCTGGCGTTTGACTGGGTGTCCGCCGAATATCTGCGGACGCAACTGTTGAAAGATAAAACTTATAAAGTGGTAATTCTGCCTTCTGTACAGGCAATCTCCACAGAGACCGCGAAAGCATTGACTGAATTCGCCGCCAATGGCGGCCTGGTGATCGCCGATGTGCTGCCAGGCGTCGTGGACGAATGTCTGGTTCCATATGAAACTCAGGAATCGACAAAAACCGGAAGTTCGGCCGGAAAATCCGTTACATGCCCCAAATGCAAAGGTTCCGGAAAAATAGATACCGGCATCACAATTATTACTTGCAGTAATTGCGGAGGTGAAGGCAAAATCATCGAAGGCATCGCCAGTCAGGTATTGACTAAAAGCGTTCTTGCTGACTTGTTTGATTTTTCCGGCAGGAGTTTCAAATCTTGCGGTAGCGGAGGCGCGTTGTTTCTCAATAATAACTTCACGTCGTTAAAATCCGAATTCAGCGCCATCCGTCAGGCAATGATTGAACGCGCCAAAATTGACGCACCGTTTACAGTCAACAATTTTCTCGGCGCTCAAAGCGCGGATTTAAAAGCATTTCCACTGCTTAATGGACCGGCAATTTTCTGCGGAATTCTCCCGGAAAGAATCGTGCCGCCGCCGCCGGGGGACGCCATGACAATTGTGCTGAAGCAGAAATATTATGCCTATAATGTGCGCACCCATCAATTTCGCGGCTATACAGACAGGCTGGATTTCGCGTTGAAAAAAGATATTCCTGAATTATTTGCATTCCTGCCTGAGCGCATTGACCACGTTGCTTTGACCATCGCCAGGCCTGTTTATCAATGCGGTGAAACCGCCGTGATATCCGGCAAACTTCTGCCGGAAACGCTGAAAACAGTCAAAATGGTGGTACACGTTACAGTTAAACGCGACAACGCGGGACTGCCGGAATTTACCGCCAATGTCATATTTAACGGCAATTTTGAGTACAGGATGCCGTTGGCGCTCAATCAGCCAGGAGATTATACTGTAACGGTAACAGA
>CAIMFA010000276.1 GCA_903840185.1 uncultured Lentisphaeria bacterium
GGGATATGAATTACAGTATTTTTGTAGAAAATGAATGAAATCTTAAAGAAAACAAGAGGCCTGTTGGCCTCTCAAAACCAATTGAGTTTCAAAGGAGACAAGTCAGGGCGTTTTTTTAATGCTTGCGATAAGACCTTGCAGCATTCTGGAGATTTCCAGCGCTTCATCAGCAAGATGTTTCATATCTGCTGAAGAAATGACATTTAGCTTTCCTGCAATATAAACCTGGGTGCGGAGCTCAGCGATAGAGCCTTTGGCAATAAAGAAACTGAATAAATTCTTTTGCTGTCTGACGTTCTGAACCTTCTGCTATATTTGACGGAACAGAAACTGCTGCTCGCGTAACTTGATTGCAAAGTCCATAATCTTTAACTTTCTCAAAAATCTTATAGGTCGCAGCTGCAAGCTGGCAACTTCTTTTCCACACGTCCAATTGTTCAAAATTCTTAATCATAGATAAAAATTTATCACGATTTTCAAGGCTTTCAACTTTTCTAGCTTTCAACTTTTCTCGCTTTTCTCGCTTGGCCCCTCTTGCAATCAATTCATTCCCGGGAAAAATGCGCTTTTGATGCCTTTAACCAGCATCTCAATCGCCAGCGCGGTAAGCAGCAGTCCCATCAACGATTCCGAGGCATCAAGTATTTTATGCCCAAGGACGCGGGAAATAATCTTTGAGAACATCAGGATAATGGTTGACACGCACCATGCAATGACCAGCGCGATAAAGCAATCCAGCAGCGAGGAATCCGCCCTGCCTCTGACCAGGATTATAACCGCGGCTGCTGATGGTCCGGCAATCATCGGCACTGCCAGCGGAACAATAAAGGGTTCCTCCCGTTTTTTGTCTTCATTGTCGGTTGCCGGACTGAAAATCGGCAGACAGAAAATCATCTGCAGTGCGATCAGGAAAAGGATAATTCCGCCGGCAATACCCAGCGACGCCTGTGAAATCTGCAATACGTTTAGAAGGTTTTTTCCGACCAGCATGAATACTGTCAGCACGATCAGCGCAATGACAGACTCCCTGAAAATGATTTTCAGGTAACGTTCAGGAGGCACGTTTTTTAAGGAACTGATGAAAAACGGCAGATTGCCCAGCGGGTCCATCACCAGGAAAAGCAGCAATGCGGTTGAAAATATAAATTCCATTTAATGCTCCGGATACGGGTTTACTTTGAATATATACTCTGCACGGCTGAAAATTTAACATAGATTGTGAATATTTTGAGAATTGGTTCGTATTCTGAGAGGCTGCCGATACCGGGGTATCGAAGGTCTCGAAGAGTGCGAATCCAAACTCAAAAGATCGCAATCCAGCAGATTCGGGACGAATGTCTTGCGGCCGTATTTTTCCGTTTCTTCTTTATGCGATATTCATATCGCCTTTTCGGATCGAAAAAATCCAATCCACAATCCTGCTCGTCTATGCTTAAATTTTTAGCCGTGCAGAGTATAATATAGCCATGTTCCGAAGATAAGAAAGTGAAAATTACTTAGTCAGTGAATTAATCCAGGCATCGGTGGTTAATACCTGGCTGAAACGCATGGCCTGAGTTACCAGAATCGCCCGGTGCAGCTCTTCGGCGGTGACCTGCCCGGCGGAATTGGAAAAATCCCGCGTACCGGTGGCGTCAGAGAGAAATTCCACCTTGAACCCCAGATGAAACGCCTGCCGTGCAGTCGTGTCGCAGCACATCTGGGTCATATAACCGCAGATGGCGATGGTATCTATGGCGTGTTCCAGCAGATATTTCTCCAGAATCGTACCGGTAAAGCTGCCGGGATAATTTTTCTCAAGCAGCAGATTGAACTTGCGGCGGGTGATTTCCGGATGCAGCTCCCAGGCGGGGCTGTTTTTGGCGAAAATTTTGGCGTCAGGCTGTAGAACAGTGTGCTGGATGCAGATTGTTTGAATTGAGTCTGCCGCCGCATCGATGGCTTTCAGAATGTTTTGAAAGCTGTCCGCGGGATGAGTAACCGGCAGTTTGCCGGTGAAATATTCATTTTGAGGATCAATTACCAATAATGCTCTTTTCATGATTTACCTCTGGTTATACAGGTTGATGAAATATAGACTGATTCCGGTGATATGACAAATAAGCATTGCAATATTTACTGTTCCGGCAGATTGAATTTTATGCCGGTTGATGTACCATAAGTTTATATCGATTTGCAATTTAACTTACTTTAGGATTGCAATCCGATATTAAATTAAAAAATGGAATTTAAAATGCATATAACAGAGTTTACCATGGAATATTACGAGGACGTATATCGCCTGTGGGAGAGTTGCGATGGCGTCGGACTCAGCCGGGCTGACTCAAAAGACAGCATCTCCAGATATTTGCAGCGCAATCCCGGCCTGAGTTTCGTCGCGCTGGAAGACGGCAGGGTGGCCGGTGCGATACTATGCGGGCATGACGGGAGGCGCGCCAGTCTTAATCATCTGGCGGTGCATCCGGATTTCCGGAAGCGCGGCATTGCGACTGCACTGGTGGAAAAATGTCTTGCCGCGCTGGCGGCGGAAGGCATTCAGAAATGCCATATTTTCGTTTATGAAAACAATAACGACGGAATCGCTTTCTGGAGGAAGCTCGGCTGGAAGAAGCGTACCGATATCGGATTAATGTCATTCGATATCCTGTACGGCAAAGAATCATGAAGCACAACCTTTTGATTTGCGGTTGTGAACATGGAGTTTATCTGATATATTAAAATTGAACTGATTACTTACACAGAAATTCAGGAGATGAGTTTATGAAGCAGGCAATATTTTTAATACAATGCCAGGACCGCAAGGGGCTTTTGTCGGAGATCACCACGTTTTTCTATTCCCAGGGTTTCAATATTCTGCACTGCCAGCAGTACACTGATATCTTTGAAAATAAATACTTCATGCGGATAAAGCTGGACATGACCGGCGTGGTCACGACCAGAAAGAAGCTGGAAAAAGATTTTGATGAATTCAGTCTGCCGTATAGTCTCAACTGGGCGGCATATTATTCGGATTGCGTGCAGAAAGTCGCGGTGATGGTCTCCAAAACGTCCCACTGCCTGTATGACCTGCTGGTGCATCGCAACGAAGGCGATCTGCATTGCGAGATTCCGCTGATTATCA
>CAIMFA010000277.1 GCA_903840185.1 uncultured Lentisphaeria bacterium
AATATAAATATGAGTAAGCACGGCACATCAGTAGTAAGGCTGGAAAATGAGGAACTGTCCATGGATATTGCTCCCGATACAGGAGGACGCATCATCAGCTTAAAACACCGTTCTTCTGGTCGGGAATTTCTTTGGAAGAAACACGGATTGACTCTTGAGCGACGTCCTGCCGGCAGCAATTATGATCAAAATTTTTATGGTGGCATCGACGAAATTATTCCGAATGATCTGCCGGAAAATATTCACGGGATTGCTTGCCCTGATCATGGAGAATTATGGACGCTTCCACTTGACTGTAAAGTAAAAAATGAAACTTTCACTTTATCGGGACTTCTGCCAGGCTTCGGTTTACACTACACAAGGCGGATGCGCCTGAAGAAAAATCATTTAGTTTGTGACTATAATATTACGAACAGAGCCCGGTCGGAGCGGAAATTTATCTGGAAAATGCATGCGGCATTAGCAATACAGCCAGGAGACAACATCATTTGTCCGGCAATGACTGCTTGTGTTGCCGATCATAACTGGTCACGCAGTAAATTGACGAGGCCTTTTACCTGGGCAAAGGATATGGCGATAATTCCAGAATCAGACGAAAGCACAGAGTTTTTAAGGTTATATGATTTGACTGAAGGAAAAATGGGGTTGGCTGCCAGAGACGGGGCTGCAATTACTGTTTTTTTTGACCTTAATATCTTTCACTACTGTTATTATTTTGCCTCTTACGGAGGAATGGGCGGGGCATTCTTCGGAGTGCTTGAGCCCAATGCAGATTTAAAATTACAGCCTGAAGAAACAATTACTACTTCGTTAGTATGGACAATAAATAAAGGAGATTAAGTGATGAAGCTTTCGACTATGAAGGTGCTGTCCGATGAAGAAATTGCGGCAGTTAATGATGCAACTATCGACATTTTAGAAAATTGCGGAGTGAAAATCCTGTCAAAGAAGATGCTGGATTTTCTAGCTGATCAAAAATTGGAGGTCAACCGGGACAAGCAGGTGGTAAAATTCAGCCGGACTTTGCTTGAAGAACTCATTGCTTCAGTTCCCGCACAAATAGAACTGTTTGACCAGCGCGGCAAGTCCGCGTTTATTATAGGCGATGGCACACCCAAAATAGCTGCCGGGCACAATGCGGTATTCTGGCTCGACAGTATAACCGGCGAAACGCGCAATTCAACCGTCGCCGATGTGGAAAAGTTTGCCCGGATATGCGATGGGCTGGATGTGATTGACATGATTGGAATTCCAGTCATGCCGCAAAATATCCCGTTTGCCAATGCTACTTTGCTCTATGGCGCAAAAGCGGTTATTGAAAACAGCACCAAGCCCATCTATTTCTCCACCGACAGACAGGATGTCAATAAAAGTATCATCGAGATGCTTAAAACCGTTTTTGCAGGGGATTTAAAAAATCAAGCCTATGGGATATCGCAACTTTCACCGACCAGTCCGTTATTTTGGGAGGATTCGGTGCTTGAAGCCATTATGGATACGATTAATTGCGGTGTTCCGCTGGCTATTTTGCCTGAGCCGATTGCCGGATTATCCGCCCCTTATACTCTTGCCGGCCTTGTGACTATGAATAATGCTGAATGTATTTCCGGGATCGCGATGGCGCAATTGCTTAAAAAGGGCGCTAAAGTTTTATACGCCAACTCATGGACAACGGCCAATATGCAGAATTGCGCAGCGCTGGTAGGCTCGGCTGAAACTACTTTGTGCCGGATTGCAGGCGCGCAAATGGCTAAATTTTACGGCATCCCCTGCCACACCACCGCGCCAAACTCTGATAATCACGTCCATGATGAACAAAATGCCTGGGAAAAGACCTTCAGCATGTTTTGCGCACAGTCGGCCGGCAATGATTTGATCGTCAATTGCGGGATGTTTGCCACCGGTATGACTTGCAGCCATGAACAATTGATCATGGATGCGGAAATCTCCGGATTCGCCCAGCAGATTTGCAAAGGAATAAAAGTGGATAAAAATACTATTGCCTGTGAACTGATTAAAGCAATTGGACCTCATGGAGACTCTTATTTGACTACTGAACACACAATGGAATATTTACACAGTGACGAATATTATCAACCTATTGCCTCTGTCAATGGTCCAAGAGGTTCATGGGTAAACTCTGGAAGCAAGGATTCCTATTTAATTTCCAAAGAAGTTGCCGGTAAACTCGATAATTTAACTAAAAATACACTTACAAAAGAGAAATTTGAAAAACTTGGCGTAATAATCAATAACTTTAAGGGTAATAGTTAATGAAAATTAAAATAAGTTCATTTATGCGGGATGAACTGTTACGCCGCAAGGCATTGTATCGCGATCTTTTTGCCGGAAAACCGTTAGACCGTTTACCCGTTGATGTCCGCGTAGGCATACCCTCGCCTTACTCTGTGCAGGAACAATTCCACGATGGTGAAAAACAGCTTGAGGCAGCGTTGGCAAATGCCATGTCCACATGGGAACACGCGCCATCCAGCGATTGCATTCCAGCCATGCGCCCTGACTTGGGATGTTCATGCCTGGCCAGCGCCTTCGGAGCTGAGTATTTCTGGAGCGACAATCCCAACCAGACGCCAGGAATCAAGGATAAAATACTGACTCTCGACGGACTGTCTAATCAGATCGCAGCATTGCCAGCACCTGATCCGCAGCGCGATGGCTGTTTGCCGGAAGGCCTGCGCCGGATTAAACGCTTTGCCGAAGCTGGTCAAGGAGTTATTCCGGTGTCGCTGCTTGACGCGGCCGGTGGTTTGAACGTGGCTGTCGATCTGCTGGGTATGACTGAACTGATGATGGCTTTCTATGACCAGCCGGAGGCCGTACACTCGCTGCTCGATAAAATACAAATTCTCTATGCCGCCACCATCCGCGCCGGAATCGCGGCGGCAGGCGGCGAGCAGAATATCACCTCCACTGATTTCGAGGATGTATGGTATCCCGAAGGTTGGAAGGGACATGTCAGCGATGACATTTCTGCAGGGTTCGGCCCTGACATGTATGCCGAGTTTTCAGCTCCATATCATGCCCGGATTTTTGAGGAATTCGGAGCAGGCGGCCTGCACAACTGCGGACCGAACCCGTGTCATGCGGCTTATGTCGCGCACCCGCTCTCTCCGCGCAGCCTTGATCTTTCTGATCAATATAGTCACGACGATCTGCCGAAGTTGAAACAATCGCTACGCCGCAAGGCGTTCATATATCTGTTCTACTGCGGCGGCAAGAAACCTGTGGAGTGGTATCGCGAGATCATGGAATTGATGGCACCGGACGTGATTGTCGTGCCGGTATTCCATGTTGCTCCACAGGATGCCCCAGAGACACTGATTTATGAACTTCACAAAGTTGCCACGGAGTATTCCAACAGAATCGATTGGGGGTGGAAGACGTGAATATCACAATGTACAATTGCATTCATGTCCTTCATCGACTGAAAAATATCTTTTCTAGAAGAATAGCAAGATGAGCTGGATTAAAAAAATGGAGAACATTTGTTATGACTAAAAATACATCCACCAAGGTTAAACGGGATGGCTTCGCTGAGATTGCAGCAAAGCACTAGTACATCGTAAATTTCAAAGTTTCGGATATAATCGCTTCAATTTTACCCTTGCGTCTTCTGCTTTGAATTGCCAGTCCACCGTTGTTTGTCGTGAATTCCGATCTGTGTTCCAGGTATGCACCATTTGACGCATAAGTTCAATGTCAGGGATGCGTTCTGGTAAACATTGCCGTTTCAATACGCTCAGTTCAATCTCCGCTACATTCAGCCAGCTTCCATGTTTTGGGGTATAATGAATTTCAAGCCGCTGGGCAAGCCGGAAAGCATCTTCTGGCGCAAATGCTTCGTAAAAGGATGAGATATTGTGCGTATTCAGGTTATCCATCACCAAAATAACCTTTCGTGCATCGGGATAACGCTCATCAAGCATTTCACGCACATACTGTGCCCAATCAACCTTGGTTCGGCGTTCGGTTATTTTCACATTGCGCATACCGGCAAGAGGTTCAACTTCGAGGAAAATTTCCGCAACGCCGTTGCGAACATATTCATCATCTTGAAGGACCGGATGTCCTGGCGCTGCCGGAATCGGCGGTGTCACTTCACCAATTAATTGTTTGCTGGACTCGTCCATACATACAACTGGATACAGCGGATCGTAAGGTCGCTGATAAACATCCAGTATGTCTTCCATCCGGGCTACGAATTCCGCATTTTCGTCCGGAGGGATTTTCCAGTATTTGCTGAGGTGAGGTCGAAGTTCATTTTTTTTAATGTATTGCAGACTGTCATTGTTGAAACCGTAGGAACAATCTGTAATTCAACCAGCTTTTCGGTCAATAGACGGACGGTCCAGCGGGAACGCCCTGCTGGCGCCTCGGAGCATGCAAACTGAGTGAGGCGAGCAGCAAAATCACCGGCAAATATTAATTTCCGTGACGGCTTCACCGGCTTCTTTCTTTCCAATGCCGCATCCAGTCCATATTTAACAAAGCGTTCCTTCAAGTGTTCCAGTGTTCTTGCGGTCATGCCAAGAGCTTCGCCGACAGAGACGACAGTCCATCTTTTAACGGAATCAGCATTCCTGTCCAGCAGTAGCAGGGCACGTGCATAAAGTACCGTTTTTGCCGCACGTACTCCGGTTCTTGTGATTTCTTCCAGGGCTGCACGTTCAGCGGCATCCAAGGTTATCCAATAATGTCCTGCCATCTCTAACCTCCATAGTTTATGGTTAGAGATAATGTAATGCATTGATACGAAAAATCAAGATTTACAATGTACTAGGTCTTGCGCGATAGTTCTCTAATCGTACCGTAGCCAGCGTCATTGCCGGATCGCACACTTCAACTGAAGAAGTTTGATCCTGCAATGAAAATGAAATTGACACCGAGCACCAAAATGGAGACACATGAACAACTCAGTGCGGAACTCCTGTGCCAACGAGAAAAACATGCGCCTTTCATGCGTAATCTGGCTCCACCAATTCCGGAAACGCGCATCAATGTACCTGTCAACGAATTTGACTGGCACTTGCAAAACGAAGAAGACAAGGCTGATTTTGCTGCCGTTCTGCGCGGAGATGGTGACTGGAAACGGGTGACATATTGAATTTGCGGCGGCGGGGAAAAAAGTGTGCAAAGGATTTATTCGTATCTGCCAAGTGGAATTGGCTGATCGGGTTGCCTGTAATCCAGTGGCCCGGATTTTTGCGGACAGAATATTATGTAATTGCGGAAAATAATTGGTTGATAGTTTGAAAAACGATAGAATTGTCAAGATTTGCATAAAAATATATGGTTATTGCAGAAAAATAACTATATTTTGATTTATATTAGTAGTATAATCTTTATAAAATTATGGCAAATGAATGGATACGGTTAATTTTCAGGATGTTAACAAAAAAAAGGAGACAAGGCGGTAATTTAAAAAGTCTAAATTTCAGACTTCCTGATCCAAGTAACTTTATGAAGTTAAAGATTTAGTCCTAAAAAGTTTAGATAAAATGAGAATGGCTGGAAATACAGAAAGACGAATGACGGTAAGTAGCCTAGAAAAATCTTCCAGCAGTCCGGTTTGCTTTTCCGTCAGCCATGACCCCATGAAAACAAATGAAGTGACGTGAAAAGGTTAAGTGTTTGAAATCAAAATTTTTACGGGAGACAAATAAAATGCGTAAGTCGTTCAATTTTACACTAATAGAACTCTTAATAGTGATCGCCATCATAGCAATTCTGGCCTCAATGTTGTTGCCAGCCCTGAACAAAGCCAGAGGCAAGGCTAATGAGATTCACTGCCTGGGAAACTTTAAACAACTCGGTACTGCGCTTGCAATATATAGTGACGGAAATGATGGCTGGCTCGTTCCATTCTCAGACATAGGTAGCGCGTCTGATTCCAACCCTAGTAAGTGGTGGTTCGGCAAGTTAGGTTTCACAAACCAGAAAATATTTGTTGACTGCCCGGCGGCCATCCGAGATACCAGTTGCGTCGCCCCGAAATACTCTAACCTGTACGCATATATGTCATACGGGTATGCCATAGATCTGGTGGGTGGTGCTATGGGCTGTATTGCCAGTTCTAAACAAATACACAACCCGGCGAAGGCGATCACTTTTGGAGATAGCCAGAACGATAAGGATTTCAACGTCTGGGAGAGAGATCGAACCAATGCTCGTGGCAACCTGGTTTCCCCCTCGTCGTATCCAAAATTGCCACGATTCCGTCATGGAAAAAAGGACGCTGGGCTACTGTTTAATAATAAGGATGTTTGCATCGGTGGTGAAGCCAGCCAGGCCAATTTCTCGTTTCTGGACGGCCATGCGACATCACTTAACCCGCAAGCGGCCTTCCTGTACATATCTGGAACCTATAGTATTCCGATTCTTGGCTTTCAGAACTGGTGCATTGTCAAAAATTATTACAATATTCCTACAAGCACATCTCAAAGTCGTTATTAAACGAATAAAACTATAACCTATAACTTAAGGAAATGACCTTAAATTTCGAAGAAATAGGTCGTTCGGCCCAGTGTCCGTGGCCTGGGAGAAGCAATCCGTCAACCACTTGGCTATGGCCGAAAATCTATTTGACTGGTATTAAATGAACTACCTCGGG
>CAIMFA010000278.1 GCA_903840185.1 uncultured Lentisphaeria bacterium
GCACCGGTTACAAAGGACTGACCAGCGGAATTGATATGTCTTATGAAGCGATTGACAACGCCATCAGGTGGGAGTATTCTGACGTTGCCGGCAGTCATTCATACTTTGCCCACCCGTCAGATGCTGGTCAAAACGCTGCAAAAATGACCCAGGCAAGTTCAATCGGGCAGACAGCAGGTTACTGGCGGAGTGCTAATTCGACGCGCCTGGCCGACCGTCCGATACTTCAGACTGAATATAATCATTTTTACTGGAATCAATATCAGCATGAGAATGGCCTGGTCTTTCCGGCTTATTCCGCCTTCCAGGGGTTTTCCGCGCTCTTTTTACATGAAGATGCCGTTGCGTTGGAAGTCAGTAATACAGAATATGTTGACTTGATCGCCCGTAATCCGGTCAATCGCGCCAATGAATTTATTTCCGCCTGCCTTTTTAAAAGAGGCGATGTCAGGAAAACGGCGCATCAGGTTCAGATGCAAATTTCTTCTGCCTACCTGAAGAGCAATAATAACGGGGTCAAAGCTGTCAGCAGCGAGCAAAACAAGATCGGTCTGATGACCGGTTTCAGTCTCACCTTTCCTGATATTAAAAGACCGTCCACACTCAAATCAGTTATTCCCCGGCCTGATCTCGCCATCCTGCCCGAAAGCGGAGCGGAAATAGCCGGTGGGGAATGGGCGGCCAGCGTCATTGAATCAAAAAATACCCCATTTTCACTCCAGAAATTTGTTTCGGACCTGAAGACTAAAGGAATACTGCCGGCATCTAATCTGAGCGATCCCGATGCCGGAGTATTTCAAAACGAAACCGGCGAGATTACAATGCGTTCCAAAGAGAACCTTATCAAAGTTATTACCCCGAAAACCGAAGGCGTATCGCTGGAGGCGAACAAAGCGGAAACGCTTTCCCTGCTCCGCGTGGAGTCGTCAACCGTCCCAGCCGCTGTTGCTGTCTGCGCCATTGACAATCAGCCGCTGGCGTCTTCTTCGCGCATGGTGCTGATCTATAACACGGAAATGGCATTTACCGGCATGGAACTTTCCGGGGACAGGACAATCAAATTCAAGCCGGGAAAATTCCCGGTGCTTTTACGTGCGGGCAAACTGAATGCCACGTTGAAATGCAGGAACGCTGCAAAAATGGCGCTGTATGCCCTGCGAATTGATGGCACGCGCCGGGATAAACTGCCGGTTACCGCTGATGGCGATGTGCTGAAAATAACTATTGACACCGCAGCTCTTAAAAATGGCAATACCACGTTTTTTGAACTGGTTGCGGAATAATGCTTTAAAAAACCATTTAAACGAGGAAAACCGATGAAACGAAACAGTATCCAGTTCTTAATTGTTTTAACGCTCCTTCTTTTTGGCGGTGCAATCTACGCGGATCTCGTCGCCCCGGCCATCACTATTTCCGGCGATCAAGGGGGTATAGAATTGAGTCCGGCGGCGCTCTCGCCCGGGGCAGCCACGGCGTTTAAAACCTGGGGGCCGGAAGAGAAACGGAAACAGAGCATCGAAGTTTATCTGCCCATGAAATCAAACGAATGGAGCAAAGCATGGATTTCATTCAAGGCAGACAAAGACGGAGTGCTGGTCGTTAACCTTTCCGGATCTTATAAACTGGTAAATGGCAAAAAACAGCGAATCAATGTTCTGTTTGACGATATTACAGTTGAAGGCAGCACGATTAAAAACGGTAATTTTGAATCAGCTAAAGGCAAATTGCCTGTTGACTGGTATCCAACTTCTCAAGATGAAAATGGTCCGCGCTACCTGTCCGGTCGCGGTGTCAACGGCAGCGCCTGTGTGATGACCTGGCACGGCGGCAGTTTTTCACAATCGATACCTTGTATCAAAGATGCGGTTATTACAATCCGGCTATCCTGCAAACTGGCCGAAGCTAAAGATGAAGCCGCACCGCTTGCAGGCGGCGCAGAACCGGTAAAACGTGTTGCCAAACCGAATAATTTACCGGATACTTTCGTTAATATTTCATCTGCCGCCAATATGGGCTTTGCTGATGACAAAGCCGGTGACGGCAAAGGCGGCTGGTCGGATCAGGGGTCCCAAAGTGATTTTTCCGGTTTTGATACCAGCAGGACTGATTATCGCGGCGTTTTGTTCTCGATTATTGACCCGCAGAAAAATGACGGCAGGGCAGTACTCACATTCAAGAGTGATAATATCAGTCCCGAAATAAAACTTGACCGGGTAACGTTCCAGACCGGTGCCGCTAAAGCACAATATCTCTACTTGCTCCACACTGCCTGTTTCGTCCACAATGCCGGAGAAACGGTCGGAACTGTCACCATTAAGACTAAAAGCGGCCGCACGGTTGAGCATAAATTGACAACGGGCCGTGATCTTGCCGACTGGTGGGATCCGGGGTATCTGCCGAACGGTCTCGTAGCGTACAGAAAACAGAATAAATCTGCGAACGTCGGTTTATATCTGTCAAAGTTTGCCGTTGGCGAAGATGCGGAGGAAATTGAGTCGGTTACCTTTGCCACCGCCGGCAAGGCAATCTGGATTGTGGCTGGTGCAACTCTGTCCGGCAAAGATATTGACTTTACTCTGCCGAAATTCACCATTAAAAACGGAGAAGGCTGGAAGCCGGTTGACATGTCGAATACGATTGTTGCGGAAAAAAGCGCGCTTGATTTCAGTTCGCTGGTCGAACCCGGCCCGGCGGGAAAACACGGACGTGTTATTGTAAATTCAAAAGGGCAGCTGGCTTTTGCCGATAACCCGGATGTGCCGGTGCGTTTCTTTGCATTTAATAATTTTGTCAACCATACTTTCGGATATCCGGAAATCAAGCTTGGAGTCTCTGATGAAGCACAGACTAAGTTGAATATTGAGCGGTATGCGCAGGCCGTACGCCGGCAGGGCTACAATATGGCGCGGTATCAGGGCGTGGACATTTTTCTTGCGGCGGGAATAAAAGAAGATTTTGAATTTAATACAGTCAACCTTGATCGTCTCTGCTATCTGATTTATTGCCTCAAACGCGAAGGCGTATATCTCAATATTGATCTCTGGAGCTACAACGGCTATCTCAAAGGAGCCTGGGATGAGATCGGGAAACGGGGACTGTATGAATTGCTGATGGTTGATCCGGCGTCGCGCTCGATATGGGAAACCGGGATACGCAAACTTATGTCGCATCGCAATCCTTACACCGGAACGACTTTAGCGGAGGAAAAAGCGATAGCGCTGGTTACAATGTGCAATGAGCAGGATATACCGGTTGTTATTGATGTGTTCAACAACCCTAAAGTAAAACCGGCCGCCACGGAACGCTGGCGGGAATTTCTCCGCAAACGCTACGACATGGCCGGGCTTGAGCAGGCGTGGGGCAAAAAATTTCCTCCCGGCACGACCATCGACAGTCTGCCGCTGTTTTCCAAGGGCAGTGAGTGGGGAAGAGGCGCACATGGCACTGATGTCGGAACATTCATCTATGAACGGCAGCGCGATCTTCTGCTCTGGTATCAGGAAACGCTTCGCTCCACCGGATATACCGGACTTTCCGGACAGTATGACGTCATTAAATATTATCGCGACGACGCGGCACGGAATGCAAGCCCTGTCATCTTTATGCATGGCTATCATAATCATCCCACCGATATAAGCGACGGACCCGGTTCGCGCATGGGACAGGACGGCTCCATACAAACTTCTGCCAACTACTGGCGCACTCAGGCTGCTGCCCGTTTCCTCAACAGGCCGATGTGTATCACCGAATACGGAATATTTTTCTGGCACCGCTACCGTCACGAGGAAGCGCTCATCTATCCGGCATATTCGGCGCTGCAGGATTTTTCGGCGATCACTGTTCACGCTCAGGCGGTCATTATGCAATTGACTACCCCGCTTGCAAGTGGAGTGGTCGGACGCGACCCGGTATTGCGCGCATCGCAGGTGCTGGCGGCATTAATTTATGCCCGCAGGGATGTTTCACCTTCGCCGCACACTGTTGCACTGGCGATCAATGATGCGTACATCTTTACGAACGGAAATATGAACTACGGGGTCAATTCCGATCAAAGCAAGATTGCGCTGCTCTGCCGTTTCGGTCTGCAATATGCCGCGCCCGTTCCTGCCGGTCTTCCGCCATATCCCAAAGCGGACATGACGGTACCGCCGGCTGACGGTGCCGCGATGGTCGCTTCGCAATGGGCGGCAAGTGTGCTTGATAAAGCCACCGGCAAGGATTTGGATGTTCTGATTGAAGCGATGAAAACCAATGGTGTGCTTTCAAAGGACAATCAGTCTAATGCGTTAAAAGGCATATTCCAGAGCGACACGAAAGAGATTGTAATGAATGTCCCCGAAGAACAGCTTACCGTTATCACGCCGCGCCTGGAAGGGATCATACTCAAAGATAACAAGTCAGCTGCGCTGAATGCAGTAAAAAATGTCAGCACCACAGTCGCCGCCGCTGTCGGTGTTGCCTCGCTGGACAACACGCCGCTGGCGCAGAGCAGGCGGCTGCTGATCGTCTACTCCACCGATGCACTTAATTCCGGTTTTGAAGCCACCGATGACCGGGTAACCATTGTAAAAGCGGGTAAACTGCCGGTTCTGATGCAGACCGGAATTCTGAAAATTAATCTAGGCACGACAAACAGCGCGGGCATGACGCTATGGGCGCTCGGTATCGACGGCACACGCAAAGAAAAACTTCCGATCACGCAGACAGCAGCCGATGAAGTCCGGCTAACAATAGACACGGCGGCGCTGAAGAACGGCCCGACGCCGTTTTACGAACTGGCAGCCGAATAAAGTTGAACTTCAAAATAAAACTCTTTAACTATTTTAGGTAAGATTGAAAATGGATAATAAAGAACGGATTAAAAATGTGCTGGAATTTAAGCCGGTTGACCGGTTGCCGGCGCTTGAATGGGGCCCTTGGTGGAATAAGACTATGGATCGCTGGCGTACCGAAGGGATAAATTCATCCACGCCTGATATCCTGTGGGCAAAACCCGGGATGGAAGTGACTTCAGCGGCGGCGGATATTGGCGGTGTCCTCGGGCTCGATCCGTTTCGAGTTGTATGGCTCGCCATTAACGGCCCCGATTGTCCGCATCCTCAGGCAGAGGGAGGCGGAATTATCAGCAATGTAACTGATTATCACAAAATTAAACCGTTATTATATCCGGAGCCTGCTTTCGATTTAAATTATTTGAAAAAATTATCCATTGCCGGCAGGACGGACGGAATGGCGCTTTGGATGTGGATTGAAGGCTTCTTCTGGGGGCCGCGTAAACTGCTCGGGATTGAACCGCATCTATACGCTTTTTACGATCAGCCGGAATTACTGGAGGAAATCAATGCGGATTTACTCGCCTATTACCAGCGGGTACTGCCGCAGTTATTTGATATTTTTACGCCTGATATACTTTTAATTGCCGAAGATTTATCCTATAACCATGGCCCGATGCTGTCCAAAGACAGTTTTGACCGGGTGATGGCTCCGTACTATAAAGTGTTGACCAAATTGTTAAAATCTTACGGCATACATCCGATGATGGATTCGGATGGCGATATTACGCAGGTAATTCCATGGCTTTATGAGGTCGGAGTGGAAGGGCTGGGCCCGCTGGAGCGTATGGCGGGAGTGGATGTGGTGAAAATCCGTCAGCAGTATCCGGACATTCTGCTGCTTGGCGGATTTGATAAGACCACCATGCATTCAGGTGAAGCAGGAATGCGTCTGGAATTTGAACGGTTGCTGCCTGTAATCAAGTCTGGCGGCTATCTGCTGACCGTGGATCACCAGACGCCTCCGGAATGTTCGCTGTCCAACTATCAGCTATATCGCAAACTATTTCTTGAATATGCAACTTTTTAATTACAATATGAATAGTTAATATTATAATAAAGCGTCAACTTCGAATTATCCAGAAAAGGAAACAGATTTGAATGGACAATGGATCACTTATCCCGGAAAAGCACAGGAGAAAAACCTGTACTTCCGGGCGCGCCGGCAATTTAATGTCGCCGCAATACCGGAACAGCAGTTGCTGCATATCGCAGCGGAATCGTATTACCAGCTGTGGCTGAACGGGCACGAAATCGGCATGGGGCCGGCGCGCGGATCGCGCAGTCTGAATTATTATGACACTTATGAAGTCAGCCGTTATCTGCGTAAAGGGGAAAACCATATCGCGGTGCTGGTGCAGTGTATGAATATTCCCAATGTAACTACCTGTCCGTACTGCGCCGGAGTCTGCATCGAACTGGAGAATATGCTATTCAGTGATGAAGAATGGGACGTATCTGTCAGTGCGGAATGGCGTCAGGATGCGGAAATTTTAAGTCCGCACACAGGATTTCCGGAATACCGCGATCTACGTCAGACACCGGTCGGCTGGCAGACAGGCAATTACTGCGGAGAATGGGTAAAAGCGGAAATAATCAGTAAAATAGTCGGCAAAAATCTGCTGCCGCGGCCAGTTCCGCTGTTAAGCGTTTCACATTATCTGCCGGTTGAAATCACTCATACCGCCCGCGTCGAACCACTGAATGAAAATGAATTGGCGAACGAACTGGCGGCAGTGGCGGTGACTCGGCAGAAACACTATTATATCAACATGGAACTTACCGCTCAATGTCGTCCGCTGCTGACCGCCGGATGCCATGAGATTGTCATTGTTCCTCCTGAAGACGGCGCAGACGTATCGCTCATCTTCAATTTCGGGCGGGAAGTGACCGGGTTCTTTCAGTTGACGCTTTCCGCCTCATCCGGAACCGTGATTGACCTTGCTTATGACGAGACTCTTGAAGAAGGCCGCATCAAAGTTTTATACCAGAATTACCATTACGTTGACCGGTATATAACCCGCGGCGGCAGACAGAAAGTCGGCAACACCATCCATGAACGCGGATTCCGTTATGTGGAGGTCGTTATCCGTAATTTCCGTCAGCCGGTGATATTGCATCAGGTGTCTGCGGTTGACCGCCGCTATCCGTTGGCGCGTACCGGCAGTTTCAACTGCAGCGACATGCTGCTGAACCGGATCTGGGATGTCTGCGTCGAAACCATGTCCACCTGCACCACCGA
>CAIMFA010000279.1 GCA_903840185.1 uncultured Lentisphaeria bacterium
AGTTACGAACTGGCATTTCTCAGCGCCGGAATCAACAACATTCTGACCTGCGAAAGCGGGATGTGCGCACTGGAGATTCTAAGCTCGAAAGAAGTTGAACTGGTATTGCTGGATATGATTATGCCGAACATGTCCGGCACCGAACTGCTGCGCCAGATAGTTCAGGATTATCCGGATACCCCGGTCATTATGGTTACCGGCGTCAACAGCCTCGACAGTGCGGTGGAATGCATGCGGCTCGGGGCAATCGACTATCTGCTGAAACCGGTTGATCCAGACCGGCTGATCGCCCAGGTGAAAAATACCATCGAATTGCGGAAACTGAAGCGGGAAAACTATCTGCTGCAGAAACACCTGCTGCTGGAGGAACCGGCGGACAGGCCCGAAGCCTTTGTCAGGATCAACACCCAGAACAAATACATGCTCGCGCTGTTCCAGTACTGCAAAGCCATTGCGAGGAGCCGTCAGCCAGTGTTAATTACGGGAGAAACCGGCGTCGGCAAGGAGCTTTTTGCCCAGGCGCTGCATAAGCTGTCCGGCTGTTCAGGGGAACTGGTTACAGTCAACATTGCCGGTCTGGACGACAACATTCTGTCCGACACTCTGTTCGGACACCGGAAAGGCGCCTTCACCGGCGCGCTGAACAACCGGCCTGGCATGATCGAAAAAGCCAATGACGGAACTCTGTTCATAGATGAAATCGGCGACCTGAATATCGCCTCCCAGGTGAAACTGCTGCGTTTGCTGCAGGAAAGAGAATATTCCCCGCTGGGTTCGGATACTGCCAGAATATCTACGGCCAGAGTCATTCTGGCGACGCACCGCGACCTGAGCGAACTGCAGCGGGACGCAAAATTCAGGAAGGATCTTTACTACCGGATTTCGACTCATCATATCAGCATTCCGCCGTTGCGGGACAGAAAAGATGATATTACACTGCTGTTGAATTTCATGATAGAGCAAATTTCAAAAGAGCTGAACAAGAAGCCGCCGCAATATCCGTCTGAACTGCTTACACTGCTGAAAGCCTATCATTTCCCCGGGAATATCCGTGAACTTGAGGCTATGGTATATGATGCCATCAGCAGTCATAAATCGAAGATGCTTTCAACCAAGGTTTTTATCGAACATATTTCGAGAAATTCCAGGCATAGTGAGTCAGGCGACGATGTCCAGAAAAGCTTTACGGATATGAGTAACTGTTTCTCCGGACTTTCCGCTTTACCAACGCTCAAGGAGGCGGTAAAGATTCTGATTCAGGAAGCTTTGAGACGGTCTGAAGGCAATCAGAGCATTGCCGCCAGAATGCTTGGAATTACGCCGCAGGCGCTCAGCGCCCGGCTGAAAAACAACGGGGATTGAGCTTCAACTACGCAAGATGCAGATATAAATATATGAAAAATAATCTGGAGTGATACTATGAAAAAAGATCTGACTAAAACATCGGATTTTGATGAATATGAACTGCAGCGCAGGATAGAAGACCAACTGAAAACTAGCGAATTGCAAGCTTTCACTCCAACGCCGGTGGCAGCTTCGGAACACATCTACGAACCTGTCAGCAAGCCAGCGGCGGGGCAGATCAGGATTTTAGTGGCAGATGACAATACCGTCGACCGCAGAGTGGCAAAGTCTGTACTTAACAAACTCGGCTACCATGCGGATTTTGTTTCCAATGGACAGGAGGCAATACAGATCATGGCGGAAAAACATTATGACCTGGTGCTGATGGATTGCGTGATGCCGGTAATGGACGGTTTTGAGGCTACTACGATCATCCGCGACCATAAATCGCAGGTACTCGATCATCAGGTGCCGGTTATCGCCATGACTGCCGGGTTCGTCGAAGGCCATGAAGCAAAATACCTTGATGCCGGCATGAGCGACTACATTGCCAAACCGATCACGCTGCCGAAACTGGCTGCAACAATAACCAAACTGGTGACATTGCACCCGGCCGGCAGCGGAAATAAAGAGGAAGCAAATGCCGGAACTGTCATATTTGACCGGCAGGAGCTGGCGGAACGCCTGCTGAATGATGAAAAAATGATGCATGATGTCATAAACGACTTTCTGCAACATCTGCCCCGGCAGATCGAAGACTTGAAAGCCTCCATAGATACGCCAATCCTGGCTCATATTATTAAGGACTCTGCAATGGCAATAGGTGCCAATGAGCTTTATCCGCTGGCTTTGAAAATCGAAGCCGCCGCCAAAAAACACGATCACGCGGAAGCCGTCAGGCTTATGCCGCAGCTCGAAAAAGCCGCCGCGCGTCTAGTCGCATTGCTGAATGAAATGCAGAAAAAGTAACGCAAAAATCTGAACCCACAGTCCGTCATTACATCACGAACGGGTCAAAGTCGAACCGGTATGCCGGCATGATTCCGCGGAACTGCCAGTCTAAGAAGTCCAGAAACGCCCGCCAGTCCTCCCATCCGTGTTTGTGGCCGCCGTTGCGGTACCAGATGCCAATGCGCTCCTCCTGTCCCAGAAAACGATAGGCCTCACGGGCAGCCTGGTGAGTGTGCCATGTTCCAGCAGGGTTGGCCCAGAGATCTCCCAGCGCTTCGGTGGTCAGCAGCGCCCGCGGCGCAACCAGCGCTTTAAGAACCTGAAAATTGGATAAAGCGCACACTTTAAGCTAAAATTGTTAAAAAAAGCACGATTTTTTACCCAAATCGTGCTTTTTTTCTTGCTTTTTTCAAGTGTACGTATTATACTAAATAC
>CAIMFA010000280.1 GCA_903840185.1 uncultured Lentisphaeria bacterium
GTATTTAGTATAATACGTACACTTGAAAAAAGCAAGAAAAAAAGCACGATTTGGGTAAAAAATCGTGCTTTTTTTAACAATTTTAGCTTAAAGTGTGCGCTTTATCCAATTTTCAGGGTAATAACGGTCCAGCGGACGGATCGGATAGGAACAGTCTCCTTTGAGCGTGATGATGCGCTTTTCGCGATCGACAGACTTGATTCCGACAATGTTGTTCCACCAGTTGTAGCGTGGGAAAATGAATACCTCGCCTTCCTCCGGATGTGCCCAGTTGCGCATATCTTTTTTCTGATATACAAGCGTGTGTTTGTCTTCTCCCGGAATGTCCTGATACATGTTCACCGGTTTGCCGTCCACATACATCCAGCCGCCGCCGTAGGGATTTTCAGCGTCATAGTTGGGATACCGTGCAAGCTGCTGGCGTTTGCCGTTGAAAAGCAGCTCGCGAAAATAGATTCCTTTGAATCCTTGACTGCCAACGTCCGTTTTCATGATCGCACCCTTGTATGGAGTGAATCCGGTAATCCGTCTGCCGCCGATCACGACCGGTTTCTCTTTCCCGTAAGCCTGATAAGCAATCGGAGTGTTTGCCGTTCCGGAATCCGCCTGAGTTAGCTTGAAAGTCTGTCCAAGCTGATATAATCCGTTGCGGACAAAGATATTCACCGGCTTCGCTAAAGGCCCGGATGCTTTCAATTTTCGAATCTCGTCCCGCGCCCGGTCGAGTGTCGCGAACGGCCCGTCGGCCTTTGCCGCGTCGGGTTCGGCCAGTGTACCAGACCATGTGTCATTGCCGTTTACCGCGACGTAATATGTCGTCGCCTTTGTCTGTTCTTCAGCAGAGGAGCCATAGCCGTTCCACATTGTCATCCAGCATAAGATTGGCAATAGCCAGAACCTGAAATCCCACATTCGCTTCACCTTTTGTTGTAAATCATGGGCATATATTTCCAAATGAATAAAATAAACAATAAATCTGTATAAGTCCATCATAAATCAATTTTTAAACGATGTTTTACATATTTAAATCTTAAAAGTGCGTTTTATGGTTAATTCCCCCATAATTTCACGTAATCATTTTCCCCGGTTGATTTCCTTCCGGCAAACGATATGTTATTTTGTTACGCAGAGAAAAGATCCGGTAAAAGAAGTAAAGAAAGAGAAAAACGTCATGCCGATACCGTACCGTCAGGAAGTATACCGCAAATTGATTCATTTGAGTTCGACGTGGATGGCTGTTGCAATGTATTTTCTGCCATCCGGCCAGGCTGCGCTGCTCTTTCTGATACTGGCGGCGGCGAATGTACTGGTGGAGTATGGATATTACAAGAAGTGGCCGGTCATCCATCCGCTTTATCAACTCTGCTTCGGACAGATGTTGCGAAATTCCCGCGGCGAAGGGAAATTCGAGCTGAGCGGCGGCCCCTATGTGCCGGCGGCGGCGTGCCTGACAGTTCTCTGTTTCCCTGCGCCGGTCGCAATCTGCGCGTTTACGGTAATGCTGTTCGGGGACACTGCGGCCGCGCTGGTCGGACGGCAATTCGGAAAGATAAAATTTGCCAACGGCAAGTCGCTGGAAGGGGTGCTGGCATTTATTGCCGTATCCGTGCTGGTGCTGATCGTTTGCGGTTGCATTTTTAGCTATCCGTCATCATTGTACTTGAAAGGATGCATAGGGATTGTACTGGCGGCTGTCGCGGAGCTGTACGAACAGAAACTGCATATTGATGATAATTTTTCCATCCCGCTGCTGGTTGGTGCGGCTATGTCGCTTCCATGGTAACGGGTTGACTGAATTAAAAAAAAGGGGGTTATGAATATGAAGACGCTTGGAATGATTATTGCCTTGGCCACTATATTGCAGATATCCTCAGTTTGCGGCAGTGATGATACCGGCAGTGCATCAAAGGCAAAAGCAGTCTCATACCGGATTTTGAAGAATGACGAATTTCAAAGTTTCATCAAAAACTGGGATGATAAGAAATATCCGGCGCTGTATGCCTTGATCCGGACTCCGGCACAATGGGACGCGATATTTCATCCGGCTCCGGTGATGGGCGGGAACCGTCCGTTCGCTCCGGGCGCGAAGCTTTATGAGAATGAACAGATTATCATTGTCGCGCATGTGATTCCGGCGCCCGACCCTAATCTGACACTGTTTAATGTCAGGCAGATATTTACCGACAATGAAGTCCTGTTTATTTATTACAGATTCAACCAGCCCGAAAATGCCGCATCCTATACCGTAAAAAGTCATATGGCCGTGGTGATACCGAAATACAATTATAAGCGGATAGTGTTCATTGAAAGCGGCAAACAGCTTGGAATCCTGGATTTAGCCCAGGGCCAGTGGTCAGTTCCGGCAGTGGACATGTCGAGTAAAGAGCAGTAGGGTTTACTGCCTTTAGATATTGAAACCTCCTTCCCTGTGCTGGACAAACGGCGGTTTTCCGGCTATATTCTGCGATGGTCGTAACTCCGCGGCAGTTGTGATGAAAATACAGAAAGAATTTTATGCTGGATATTTACAATAATAAGTTTTCGAAAGACGAGAAGTATTTAAACCGCGGATTTATTGCGGGGATATCGCTGCTTTTCCTGTTTTATCTGTTTATTCCGACGTTGCTGTCATGCAGTCACCGGGTGCTTGCCGGATTGAACGAAATGCCGAAATCGCTGATGATCCTGATCGTATGTTTTCCGCCCCCGCTGCTGTCGCTGGCAACTATACTGATAATCTTCAAATTCACCGACCGGCAGAAACCTTTTTCTGAAAAACTCGGGTTAAATAACTGGCAGCTCCGGAATTTCTGGATATGTGTGGCGATATGCGTGTTTATGCTCGGGGTGTCGGCATTTACGACAATTAATTTCAAGAAGTTTCTGGATTTTTTCAATATTCAATGCCGGCCGCCGGCATTTCTGTCGCTGGCGTTGAGCTGTGATACCACAGGTTTTATTCTGCTCGCCATTGCCGCGGCGATTGTCGCGCCGGTGGCGGAGGAGATACTGTTCAGACGGGTGATTTACGGCTTCATCGCGGCGCGGGTGGGAATCGCCGGTTCAGTCGTTATAACCTCGACGCTTTTCGCTATGATCCATGATTCGTTTGCGCAGTTTCCGGCGCTGTTTCTGCTGGGGGTGGCGTTTCAGTTGACCTATCTGCATTTTCATTCATTGTATCCGGCAATTGTGCTGCATTTTCTGAATAATGCGGCGGCAATCTTCGGAATCCTCATAGTGCGCATTTTTCATATTCCGCTGCTTCAATAGCAAAAGCTTTATTGCACAACAGCTTAATACCGGTTATATTGTATTGCAGTCCTGAAAAGCAAAATATTGGAGAGAATATGAAAACTCAAGTATTTACAGTGATTGTCTGTCTGCTGGTTTCCGCTCAATTCACCCATGCCGGAACAAAAGATGACA
>CAIMFA010000281.1 GCA_903840185.1 uncultured Lentisphaeria bacterium
CTCAAAGTAAAGTCTTTGCCGATGTCCTCGCCGTAGCGCTGCTACGACTCCGGCATCGTCAAAATCTTTCTTTTTGAGCATATTTTCGTCTTTCATCCATTTTTTATGAATAATCCAGGCTAATGTGATTTTTATTTGCCGGAAATACTTATTTCAAAAGCGGTCATGGAAAACTTCGGCAGTTTTACTGTAAAACCTTCCGGCTTCACTCCGTCAACAGCCGCGCCGGAAATAGTTTCCATATCAGTATTGTCAGGATTCGCGTAGACCAAAGATGGCGAGGTCACCTGCCAGCATTTCGCCTCCCCGATGGATTTCCCTTTAACCCGGATTGTCACCGGAATATCGTTTTTCATATCGCGGTTAAATACCATAAGGCAGATTGTACCGTCGTTCCGGCGGCTGGCGATGGCTGCAACGGCCGGGCATTCGGCAGCTTTCACGATACCGAACCACTTGATCTTCACCAGCGGTGCCGTGACATCGGCGGCAAGAATCTCTGTTCCCGTGTGCTGACCCCACAACCGGGAGACGAAAAAGGCGGGAAGGCGCTTCCATGCGGTTTCTTTGCCATTGCGGACGGCTGAATCAACGACCGGCTTCAGCTGAATTCCGGTTGCCTGGAAATAATGGGCCATATTGACATGGTTCGACGGCATCAGCATTTCACGAGTCAGATCGCCGTAAAAGAAGGCATTCCCCCAGGAATAAAGGTAGTAGTTGAAAGCTTTGTTTTTGCCCTCCGGCCAGTAGCCCTGAAGTTCAGTAACCGCGACCGGGAAATCCCTTCCGGACCATTGTTTGATATCGGCGTTTATTTTCCGATAGAGCGCCGCCCATTGTCCGGAACCCATCAGCAGCGCGGCCATGGCGCTTTCCTGATCTTCGTACTTATTTCCGTCGAAAGCATTTGGATAAGTGTGGTGGATAGCAAAGTCGCCGTACGTTTTCGCGCTTTTAAATACGCTTTCGTTCCATTCCCTGGCGTCGCCGCCCCAGTTAAATTTAACAACCAGGCCTGTACATATTTTTGGATCTCTTACCTTCATGGCTTGATCAATCTTCATGGCCCAGTCTCTATAGGCGGCTCCGGTCGGGAAAAGTTTTTTGCTGAAATAACATTCGTTACCAATTTCGAACCAGATTACATTGTATGGTTCCGGATGTCCCCATGCCGCCCGTTTCCGCGCCCACGGATGGTTGGCGTCCGCGGGGCCGTTCAGAAAATCCACCAGATCGGCGGCTTCCTCCGGGGTGGCATTTTCATTGACCGTGAAAACCGGCGTTGCACCAAGTTCACGGCACCATGACAGCCATTCGTCGAGTCCGAAAAGCCCCCTGGGCCTGATTTCTTTCGGGCCGACAAAGTCAGTCCACTTGTAAGTGTTGGCATCGCTGCCTGATGGATAACGCACGGTTTTAACGCCCATTTCTTGATAAAGAAGCAGAAAATCTTTACGTGCAGTATGGGTAACTGGATTCCAGACTCCGTTGCCTGTATTATTGGAATGGGTCCAGGAGTCGTTGCGTTGCAAACAAGAGACGTTGTTGCCGAAAATCATCTGGTTTACCGGGCCGATTACCGTCCCGGGATTGATGGTGATGCCGGCGATGTCTTCTCCAGGAAGCGA
>CAIMFA010000282.1 GCA_903840185.1 uncultured Lentisphaeria bacterium
GAAGAGTTTGAAGTCTCTCATCCCCGTCTGGTCAGGGTCATCAACCGGATATGTATTATGCTTTCAAGCATAGGAATATAATATTTAATAACGCAGAATGACGATCATTAAAAAACAACGCTATTTCATCCTGATCAGCACCCTTATGGTATTGATTTTCTTCTGTTTTGCGATGGACGTTTCAGCTCGCGCAGGCGGGGGCGGAGGCTTTGGCGGAGGAGGACACTCAAGCGGAGGAGGTTTTAGCGGCGGACATTCAAGCGGCGGGTTCAGCGGCGGCGGGTTCAGCAGCGGCGGACATTCAAGCGGCTCAGGACATTACACCGGCGGTAACAACTTCCCCTGGATTATCTTTATATTTATCTCAAAATATCCTATCATTACGCTGTTAATCCTTGTCGGTCTTGTAGGTTTGGTTATACTTTCCTTAAATACCCGTTACAGTTATGTCACCAACACCATAAGGCACAATTTTGAACGGCAGGGCGAAGACGCTGCGGCAGCTGCGGAAAATGCCATCCGGAAACGCGACCCGGATTTTTCGCGGGAGGCGCTGGCGGAACGGATTTCCGGCGGTTTTGTGCAAATCCAGGAGGCATGGTCGGGACAGGATATGCGCCCGGTCAGACATCTGGTCTCCGACGGTGTTTTTGAACGGTTCAGCCTGCAACTGGAGATGATGAAAGCTTCAAGCCTCATCAACCGGATGACTTCTATCAATGTTCTCGAAACCCAGATCGTCAGCATTGACACCGACAGCTTTTTCGACTCGGTGAATGTCATGATCCGGGCTTCCGCCTGCGATACTTACATCAACACTCAGAACAGTGAGCTGCTGTATGGAATTCCGGATCCGGAGACATTTGTTGAATTCTGGACACTGCTGCGCCGGCCCGGTGCTAAAACCTCAGGACGGCCCGGATCGTTTGAATGCTGCTGTCCAAATTGCGGCGCGCCGCTGGAGAAACTTGACCGTACAGTTTGCACGTCATGCCACGCCATCGTAAATTCAGGAGATTATGACTGGGTGGTTACTGAAATAACCCAGGCATCCGAATGGAGCTACCGGCCGCCGCGGATAATTGCCGGGATTGAAACACTGCAAGCGGCCGATCCAACGTTCAATCCATGGCATATTGAAGACCGCTCCTCGGTAATTTTCTATCGTTTTATCGCTGCGCAATTTTTTGCCGATCCGCGTTATCTGGTGAAACTGGCAGATTCCGGATTCATGCATCAGTATAAAGATTCTTTCACTCCGTCAAGTAATGGCAGACATCGTTACTACGCCGACGCGGCAGTGGGCGGAGTTGATCTTGTAGAGGTGCTTAACGCTTCCGGAACTGAAGAATGCGACCGGCTGCGGGTAAAAATCAGATGGTCCGGACATCAGGTTGAGACTGTTGTGCCTGGACTGATTCTGCCAGAGCCTGAACTGTCAACTATTTTCTCTCAGGAATTTATTCTATCCCGCCGGACAACCGCAAAATCGTCGGATAAAAATATTTTGTCCAGTGTTCACTGCCCCGGATGCGGTGCGCCGGAAGTCAGAAGCGACAAGCCTTACTGCGAATATTGCCATACACTGCTCAATGACGGCAGCCGAGACTGGGTGCTGGACGATATCCGACCGTTCTCCGGCTATCCGCGAGTCGAAACGGAGGAAGTGACGCACAACATCTACAGCCATCAGTCCGAAGTCTCAGACAAGCTGAAACTTGACTGCGTTGACGCCGATGCGGTTTTAGGCTGCGCCGCCGCAATTATGATGTCTGACGGGGAAATTGACGAGAAAGAAACCGAACTGCTGAAATCTTTTGCCCAGTCAAAGAAAGTTTCAGAAGAACGCCTGAATCTGATCATTGATTCAGTGAAAGCCGGAACTTTTGAATTTTCTCTGCCGGAAGGCGCGGCAGCCAGGGAATTTATCCGGGCCATGGTTATGATGTGCCTTGCTGACGGCAAAGTTACATCAGGCGAACGCCGCATGCTGGAATCTTTTGCCACGAAACTGAGCATCCCGCTAAGCACTGTTTATGAGATGATGCGCAAAGAGCGTTCCGCGCTGTTCAAGAAGGTCAAGCAGCTCTGACAAACCCCTCAGGGATGAATCCATTCGCTGATCATTATTTACAGATTAAATAATGATTACTTTTCTATGTTTCTGCTGGAATATTATCAGAATATCGAGTATAGTTCATGACGCGTAAGTCTATAGCTTTAAAATCATACTGATTTTATCTGAACTTTTACAAGGTTTTGTTTGTCATGAGAATGTTGAGACGTAATTATACTATACTGGAATTACTCTTTGTCATCAGTTGCATCATCATCCTGCTCAGCATGCTGCTGCCGGCCTTTAACGAATCCCGCGAAAAAACCCGTTTTGTCCGCTGGATAGGCTTCAACAAGCAATGCAGCAGCGATCCGTCATGTGTAATTAATTTTAATTTTCAGGAAGGCCGTGGAGCCATTCTTGCCAATTCAGCAGCAGGACATGAGAATAAGAAGTTCAATGTCAAAGATTACTATGGAATTGTTAAAAACGGCACATCGGTTGACCAGAAAGACGGCAGCTGGAAAACCGTGGAAGGCAAATGGGTCAAAGGCCGCTGGTGGAAAGGCAAAAGAGCACTGCAATTCAACGGTTTCGACACTATGGTTGAAATTCCCGGGATTGAAGCTATAGATTTCGGCGAACAGGATGATTTTACCATCATTGTCTGGCTGAAGTTTGACAAATTCACCAACTGGTCAACCCCGTTCAGCAAAGCATATTCGCCTGATTTTGCACAATACGACTTATATTTGGACAACACCAGCTACTCAACTTCAACCGCCAGGGCGCAATTCGAAGTAGACGTCTGCCGCACCTGCGTCGGCTATGACAATATTCTAATCAACCACGAAACCGGAGATACTACTCCCAACATTGCGCTGGACACAGATCACTGGTATATGCTGGCATTAAGAAACAGGGCGGCAAAAACCCCGGCCTCGGTCAGTCCCAACAACATCAACGACCATGTGGTAGATGTGCTTTGGAATGGACAGAATATGGCAGTCGGGCGCGGCACCAACAACGTCATCGCTACCGGCACCCGCTGCGGAGCAAAATTAATTATGGGCGTAATGCGCTTTACAACAGGGCAAAACGAGGGAGAAGGAAGACTGGATTTCATGAACACCGGCTTTACTGGAAAAATTGACGAATTTATTATTTACAAGCGGGCGCTTTCAGATATTGAACTCCGCGGACATTATGCGATGGGGGCGGAGCATTTATAATCATGTTTATTCTTTATTCAATTAAAAGAACAATGGCAGTCAGGCGGGGGATTGCCTCCCAGAGGGCAGGCAACGCGGCTACCTTGGGGAAGTTTGCCTCCCGGCCAGTCTTGATCTCCACAAGCCGCTGGAGAGTCTTTTCGGCCGTCGGGTCACCGCGGAAC
>CAIMFA010000283.1 GCA_903840185.1 uncultured Lentisphaeria bacterium
GAATTTATTTCAAGCGGAATGTGTGAAATATGCAAGCTGATTATCTTTCGGAGCAATAACAGGGATTTACAGGATGGGCAGGATATTAATATCGGGAGAGCCCGGATACTTGATAATATTATCTGTCTGGTTATATCTCAGTTTGAATGTAGCGTAGTTTTGAGGTTGGAACTAAAGAGCAAGAAGAGGCGGAAATTTGATGAATTATTACATGAAAACACAATATCTAAAGTTTGATTTTAATTTCTATGAAGAAGCCGGAAATATGGGAGTTAAAAGATTTAAAATCTTTACCGTAAATAATGACCAGTGTTTAATCGGAAAAGGCTAGACCCTGATATACATATCTGGATCCCGCAAAATAAAGGAAGCATTTGAATTTCCATATTGGATAATTTTTACATTTGCGACAGGATTTTGAATCAGCTACCAGGTATATTAAAGCGTAATCAAATGTAAAACTATAATTCATGGGAAATAACATGCAGTATCGAAAATTCGGGAATACCGGGATTGAGCTTTCATTGCTGGGGTTCGGGGCGATGCGGCTGCCGATGAATCAGCCAGATGAGCAGGGCAAAACGCATATATCAATGGACGCTTCTGTTGATGTACTGTGTTATGGTTTTGAACAGGGCATCAATTATGTGGATACGGCCTACGGCTACTGTGCCGGCGAGAGTGAAATCGCCGTCGGCAAAGCGTTGAAAAACGGCTGGCGGGACAAGGTTTATCTTTCAACCAAACTGCCGCTGTGGAACGTCAACGAGCAGGCCGATTTCCGCCGTCTACTGGAGGAGCAGCTCGGCAAGCTGCAGACAGACCATATTGATTTTTACCATTTTCACGCGGTAAATACCGACAGCTTTGAAAATAAGATTTTGAAATTAAACCTGCTCGACGAAGCCGTTAAAGCCAAAGAACGGGGACAGATCCGGTTTCTGTCATTCTCTTTTCATGATAAACCGGAGAAGATGCTGCCGGTCATTGATACCGGAGCTTTCACTTCAGTGCTCTGCCAGTATAATCTGCTTGACCGCGCCAATGAGCCGTCAATCAAATATGCCGCTGAAAAAGGGCTTGGTGTTATTGCGATGGGGCCGGTCGGCGGCGGACGCCTGGCGTTTGCCGGCAGCATTTTCGAAGATGCGCTGGAAGGCCGGGTCACCACGCCGGAACTGGCGCTGCGCTTTGTGCTCAGCAATCCGGATATCAATCTTGCGCTGTCCGGAATGAGCACCAGGCAGATGGTGGATGACAACATCAAGGTTGCCGGCGGCAGCGCGACATTAAGTCCGCAGGAGATGTCGCGCGTGCAGGAACTGCAGGAGAAATGCCGTTCGCTGGCTAGTATCTACTGCACCGGCTGCGCATACTGCATGCCCTGTCCGTTTGAAGTAAATATTCCCGTTTGCCTTGAAGCGCTGATTTATCACAAAGTGTACCGGATGGAGCAGCCGGCCCGTGACAAGTATGCCGCCATCGGCGGCGATTGGATCAAAGGCAAAACCGCATCCGCATGTACCAACTGCGGCGCCTGCGAAACCAAATGCCCGCAGAAAGTCCAGATTCGTGAACATCTGAAAGAAGCCGCCGCGCTCTTCGGGAAATAATAAGTGTGAGCTAATGGCAAAAATTGAGTTTTGAAGGAAATTAGAAATACACTTCACCATGAAGTTCATGAAGATGCATGAAGGAAAACCCGGGAACGCCGCTCTCCGCAGCGGCTTTAAAGCATTTCGCCTTTGGCGACCAACGCCTCGCCGTTGGATCACGCCCGGCGGGCCGCCGGTGGCGAGTAAAGGGAAACAATTTTTTGTTTGCAGGGGAAACCCGGACAGTTCCGGGTTCCCCCTCGCGACCCTCCTCCCGAACTTTTATACTCTGCACGGCTGAAAATTCAAATATAGATTGCGAAGATTTTGA
>CAIMFA010000284.1 GCA_903840185.1 uncultured Lentisphaeria bacterium
GAATGGGGGCATGAGAGCAGCAAAACAGATGCCGGAATGCAGGCTGCGCAATCAAGCGTCGGTATTTACAGCCGTGACCCGGCGGTATCCCGCAGCGGAAAACCCGCTTTCAAAATCGATAAGACCGCTCAATCCGGAGAAGTTTCATGGAAAACACGGCCAATCCGGGTGAAACCCGGCCAGGACTATCTATTTTCCGGCTGGTATCATTTGACTGAACCTAATTTCGGTGCTTCCGGAATGTGCCGCATCATCCTGCCGGCGACCGGCGATAAGCCGGAAAAGTTTTTTGACCCGGTTGAATTCAATCCGCTGGTTGCGCCGCTGTATGGCTCACAATGGCGCTATATACAGATTACGTTTAAAGTGCCGGAAGGTTATAATCAATTGTATGCCCTGCTCAGCTTGCGCGGTACACCTCAGGTAATCTGGTGGGATGATATAAGCCTGCGTCCTGCTCCGGCACGGAACAGTTTCCCGGTGGCCCCTCTTTCCGCCGAGGAAAGCAGTCCAACCATTCCAATTGAAACTGTCCGAAAAATGTGGAAGGAGCGCGATCCGGTAAAAGTTGAGATCAAAAATTCCGGTGATTTCCCCTTGCTTTATGTAAATGACAAGCCGGTTCCTTCGCTGGCGTATAATGATTTCACGGTTGGAACCGAGGAGACCGAATATAAAACTTCGCTAAAAGCCGGAATCAAATGGCATTTTATCTGGATTACTCCCGGTTATACTTATGATAAAGACTGGTGGCAGGGGAAGGGAAAATATGATTTTTCGGCAGTCCGGAAGAACATTGAACTGGCGTTGTCCTACTGTCCGGATGCGGTAATAATGCTGAACGTAAGAATTACTCCGAACTATCGCGAATGGGGCGCGGAGAATCCGGACGCGGTGTGGTGCGATTATGACGGCCGCAAGGTATCCGGCCACAAAGAAAGTATAACCAAACCGGATAAACTGGGTGACGGGCCCTATGACCGCTGGGCTTGCAGTTACAGCGCTGAAGAGTTTCGCAGCACCGTTGCCGAAGCGTTACGCGATCTGGTCAAACATATTAAAAGTTTTGATTGCGGCAAGGCTGTTGCCGGCATTACCTTTCATTGCGGTACTGACAATCAGTGGTATCCTCATGTCAATTTTAAAGGATTTGATTTTTCGCCCGGGGCGGAAAAAGATTTCAGATTATTCCTGCGTGATATCTACGGTAACGATGTAAACCTTTTGCGTCAGGCCTGGCAGAATCCGGCAGTAACATTTGAAACCGCTAAATTTGCACCGTTTGAATTGCGCACCAAAGGGTGGTTTCTTGACCCTAAAAAAGGTACAGACCGCTGGATTATTGACTCCAACCGGCATAATGATCTCGGCGCAATGAAAGCGGCTAATTATTTCGGAAAAGTAGTCAAAGAGGAATTTGGCAGAAATATTCTTATCAATATTTACTCGCCGGATATTATTCAGGGATATAACGGGCGTTCGAATCAGAAAGTTCTGTTTGATGATAAATACATTGATGGTTTTGTCAGCGTTCCAGACTATGGCCGCTGGCGGATTCCCGGTCGTACCGGCAATTACAGTTCCGTTGTCGGTTCGCTCGGATTGCACGGCAAAATATTCCTTTGTGAACTGGATTATTACACTCATACTTCCTGGAAAGCTGCAGATGCCGCGACCCAGATCCTGTTTCGCGGCGGGGTTAATGACGAGAATGAGTTTGTCAATCAGGGCAGACGCGATCTGGGAATGCTGGCTGCTCAAGGACAAGGCGGCTGGTTTCTGGGATTGAGCCGTAACTTGTTCGGTACCCCGAAATATGTAGAAGCGGTAAAAGAAATGGTCGCCGCAATGGAATTAGCGGCAAAAAAACCAATGCCGGAAGATCGCGGACAAATCGGCGTATTTATTGATGATGAACTCCGTAATTATGCCGCCCACGGATTCAGTCTAAGCTTAAACAACATTTCCGCCGGATTGGCGCGGCTGACACTTAACCGTTCCGGGGTTTCCTGGGATGCGTACAATCTTGCCGATTTAACGAACCCGAAGCGGGCGAAGTACAAAGTTAATCTGTTTCTGGCTGCGCCGACGATTTCCGCCGCCCAAATTGAATGGGTAAAGCAAAACTTGCAAAAAGACGGGAATATCGTGATTTTTGTCAGCGCCGCCGGAATCGCCTCTGATAAAGGTACATTCGAGAATAACATCGTGCAACTGACCGGAATGAAGGTAAAATACAATCCTGAAACGTCTTCTCATTTCCGGATAAAACCTCTATCCGGAGTCAATGATAAACTTGCCGCCGGATTGAAAGACAATGTTCTTTCCGAGACCCTGCAGCCGTTATTTTATATTGATGACGAAAGCGCGGTTGCGCTCGGTGAGATTACCGGTACTGGAAAAACCGGGTGGGCAGCTAAACGTTTTAAAGACTGGACAAGCATTTATATTGCTGTTCCGGGTGCATTCACTCCGGAGCTGATAAGGAATATTGTCCGTGAAGCCGGGCTTGAACCGATTGGTCCATGCAATGATGTAACTTATGCCGGCAACGGTTTTATTACAATTCACGCGCTCAGCAATGGCAGTAAAACATTGCGTCTGCCGGGCAAATGCGATCTGCTTGACCTCGCCAGCGGCAAGTCTGCCGGAAAAAATATTGATACCATCAGTTTTCAGATGCAGGCCGGAGAAACCCGCTGGTTCAGAAAATCCATTCCGCAATGATTTACAGTTAATTTAAGGCGGGCTTTGCCCGCAAGGGAAGTCAGGAGTGAGAAGTCAGGAGTCAGAATGAACAGCCGGGGGAGAATATCCAATAACCAACACGGAATATCCAATATCCAAGGGGAAC
>CAIMFA010000285.1 GCA_903840185.1 uncultured Lentisphaeria bacterium
GCGACCATGCAGAAAATGAGCGATGACAGTCTCCAGGAATTTTATGCCAGATATCCGGCGCTCAAAGAGAAAATCAGCAATGCCGCCGGATACGCGATTTTTAATGATTTCGGATTGCAGATTTTTCTGCCTTCAACCGAAAGCGGCTGGGGAATGGTGCATAACAAAACCACCGGCGAAAAAACCTACATGAAGATGTTTTCTCTCGGGTGCGGATTTGGTCTTGGAGTAAGAGATTTCCGTGCGTTATTTGTCCTCAAAAACCAGGATAACATCGCTCAATTAATTAATTCCGGCTGGGGTTTGGGAGTTCAGGCCAATGCGGTATTCCGCTTTGGCGAGACCGGCGACGGTGCTTCAGCCGCGGCGGAAGTATCCCCCGGCGTGACCCTGTATAAAATCACCCGCAACGGAATCGCGCTTCAGGCCACCGTCCAGGGCAATAAGATGTGGGGCAATGATGACATGAATGCCAAATAGCATTCCATCCTGAATTTTCATAAAATCATGGCGGGACACGCATAATTGCGCGTTCCGCTTTTTTCATAACTGGATGCTCATACCGATTCGCAATCTTCAAGTCAGTAATGACAAGAGCAATTTTGAGAATTATTTGGTAACAGCGACGGAAGCCCGATATGAATATCGGGGGACGGAGCCGTTTTCAAATAAACGCAAAAGGGCCTTGCCGCGAAGCGGTTGCGTTCCCGCCATGCCTGATACGTGCTGTACGAGCTCAGTCGCTACCGTGGTAGCGCCAGTCTCATCCATCCCGTCCCGGCAAAGACGGTCTCCGCAATCCTTACTAGCTTTAAGATTGCGATTCGGTATCAAGTGAAAACGCCTGTCAACGGCTTGATAAATTCCTCAATCTTTGCAGGCTGAGCTTGTTTTTTTCCAGATAATCGCTCTCCGCCACAAAAATTGCTTCAGGCGAAAACTTCTCTGCCGCATCAAGTAATTCAGGCCAGTTCTCTTTTCCTTCCGCTACCGGATTGTGTTCGTCAAATTCGCCGGAATTGTCATGGAGATGACAATGTACCAGATTCAGTCCGAGCGTCTCAATCCAGTATTTCGCCGGCCTGGCCGAGAACACAAGCGCGTGACCATTGTCAAATGATGCCTTCAAATTCGGATGCGCCGCCGCTGAAATCAATTCCACCTGCAACTCAGGCCCTGGCTCCCAGAGATTCTCAAAACATATCACGATCCGGCTCTTTGCCGCATCATCCGCCAAAGGCAACCAGAAATCAAGCATTCGCTTCGTGAAATTCTTTACATAGTCCCCGTTTCTGATCAGCGGGTTGAAGTTCGTGTGCGCCACATACAGCGTCGCTCCGATTTCACCGGCGGCATAAAGCGCCGCGCGATGCCGTTTCCTGCACACCTCCACAATCGCCGGATCTGGACTGGTTGCGATAAGATCCAGAAACGGGCCATGTAAGCTTAATGGCGAAATTCCGGCTGTCGCGACCGCATGACGCTTGATCATTTCCGTCATATCGCCGTCAAGATTCAGCGGAAAGGCAAAGTCATCCACCTCCAGACCGATGCCATGCCCGCGACAAAACTCTGCCGAGGCTTCAAGTTCATCACCAACAGTATTTATCGCCAGCTTATTCATAATTGATCTCCAGCCCTGTATTTTAAGTTTTCGAATGAATATTATTAAAGTTAAAAATGTAGTTTTCAAGTTAATATATACTCTGCGCGGCTGAAAATTTAACTATAGATTGCGAAGATTTTGAGAATTGGTTCGTATTCTGAGAGGCTGCCGATACCGGGGTATCGAAGGCCTCGAAGAGTGCGAATCCAAACTCGAAAGATCGC
>CAIMFA010000286.1 GCA_903840185.1 uncultured Lentisphaeria bacterium
CGGTGGCGATAGCTGCTTCATATTTCAAGCGTCTTAAGAGCATTTCAACAAAATGAGAATTTGCCAGAGGTTCTTTTGCCAGTTTATCAGCGATTATATCAATCTTCTTCAGGCATTCAAACATTTCATCTTCACGCTGCATTAATTGTAAAGCATGGGCCCGGTTATATAGAAAACATGCAGCAGTCCGGGATGCAGCTGCATTGGAATAATATTTATCGTAATTTCCCTCTGGTTTAAAACCATTCTGGTAAAACGGTTTCTTTAATGCGGCGTCCAAGGTTAAATAGCATTTATTTATTTCAGGGTTCAGCAGAAGATATTTGGCGGTTTCAAGCGTGGCCTTAATTGGTAATTTGTCGTCTTGTTTTTTTCTAAACTCTGTTTCATTCCAATATGCGCTCCATCCGCTAATGGAATCCAGTTTTGATGATTCCAGTTGCTTTGAATAATTATTGGCAAAATTTACTATTTCCGGAACCGCATTCTGATCATCTGGTACAGGAGGCAGCAGTACCTGCCGAATATCCAGAATTAAATTATTTTTTCCCGCTGCGACAAGTTCCATTTTCAACTCTGTCCAGACAATCAAGTATGCCATACCGTACAATATCCACGGCGCTATTAGAATGACAGCCAATACAGCAATCACCGGTTTCAGAATTCTTTTCCCGCAGGCAATCCGGCGAGTCCACAAATACCAGCCGAAAACCAGGCAAAGGCAGTATAAAATGATGAACGCCAGCAACAGGCTGGAAATAATCCAGAGATTATCATCTTGGATAAAAAACATCGTCACCGCCATCGTTCCGGGAAGCATCAGGACATACAGCAACGGCATTATGATTATTCCGGTAATGCTGTTGCCCGGCTTTTTACAGAGTAATGAGGTGACGAATACCATGGCATGTCCAAGTATCCAGCTTGAGACGATTATTCCTGATTTTATTATCCAGTCTCCCGGACTAAATTCATCGGTAAAATGCTTGCCGGAAGTCACGCAGGTCAGGTGTATCATTATTTGTGACTCTAAAAGAATTAATATGAAAAATGCGCAAAGATTGGCGAGATACTTGCAGAGAAAGATTTTAGCCGGCGTTACCGGCAGTTCAAGTAAGAAACTGTCCGTCTTCTGACTGCATTCCTTTGCGAATGAGTCCGCAAGCATCGCACTGTATAAAAGCGGCAGCCCGATTGCCAGCGCGGTCGCGATCATTTCGATATATTCAACAAATGATTTATTGAAGCTGGCGGCCAATAGCAGCAGCCACAGCAGGACAGTCACCCCGGCCAATGCCATGACATTGCCGCGCATCTGCCGCCATTCGTTCCAGATTAATGCCTGATACGGTTTCATTTCGCCTTCTCCGGTTTTATATCCCAGGTTTGATATCTGATGCCGCTGAGAATTTTTTGGTTCGGCTGATTTCGACTTGAGTAATCAGATAAAAGAAATCCGCTAGCTTCCGGCTGGTATGTATAATCTTTGCCGGTTAGTGGATTAATGGGAACGCTGGGCAATATTTCTGGAACGAGTTGCTGTAATGACTCCGGAAATTTGCCGTGTTTAATGTAGTAAATTTTCAGCGCCAAACACAGCTTGTATGACTCAAAGCGTTCGCGCCACATAAAATTATAAAAAAGATCATTCGTGACCATTAATTTTAAAAAACCGGGAATTGCATTCCTGATCTTTTGTAATGAATTAGCGGCTGGCTCTATTGCTTTAATGCTTGCGCTTGCAGACGCCTGCTTGAGTAATTTATCTTGCTCAATTTTCCAGCGGAGCCATGCTGCTGCGCTTTGGAGGTGTCTTGGAAAAAGGAGTTTGGATTTTAACAGGAAGCCATCATCGATTGCCGGCGGAATAAGGGAGCTGATGTTTTTTAAATAATTGTGGATCATGAATGTTTCATCCGGCATAGTCGGATTAATTGAATCAGCATCTCGGATCATTTTATTGTAAAATTTTATGGCTTCGAAAGTGTCAGGACCGGCTGCAATCGCAGTTTGGTACTCAATTGCTTTGAATCCTAGTCCGGTCATTTTCAAGTATGCGGAAGGTTGTTCTGTTAAAGCATCGGCAATTCTGTCAATACTGACAAGACATACAAAAAAATCATCATTACGTCCAACAACCCTGAGCGCATAAGCCCTATCTGACAAAAAGTTAACTGCCAGAGATGCTCTGGAAATAATATCTAAAACGCTGGAGATAAGACCACAATATTGCGCGCTTACATAATCCGTATCGAATCGGCAATACGGTTTTTTCAATGCCCCCGAAAGAGTGATGTAACATTTATTTATGCGCGGGTCATTCATAATAATGTCTGTTATCTCATAGATGTTTTTTGGCTGAATAATTTTTCCGGGTATTCCGTTAAAAATAAAATCTGTCCCTGTCCATAAAGAATCCAATAAGAGTTGAGACGGGAATGTCCCCGGCGTTGTTTCGCCGGACTCTGGATATTTTTTAGAATAATGTTTATAAATGGGTTGATATTCATGATAAAAATTTAATATTTCCAATACAGCATTTTGTTCTGCGGGAACCGGAGGCAGAACCACTTTCTTGATATCCAGTTCGAGTCCGGCGGTGCGGGCTTCGCGAATGGCTGAATTGAAACTAAAACTGAAATAAAAATAAACGAAACCATACAATATCCAAGGCACAATAAGCATATAGCTCAAAGCAACGATAACCGGTTTCAGAACTCGTTTCCCGCGGACAATCCGGCAAGACCATAAATACCAGCCAAACCAGACACAAAAACCGCACAATAAGAACAGTGAAAACAAATGGCTGAAAATAATCCAGTTATAATTATCGTTGATAAAAAACATGGTTACTGTCATTGTTCCAGAGAACAACAGCAAATACGGCAGAGGCAATATGATTATCGCGACAATACCGTTTCCGGCTTTTTTCCCGATCAGCGAACTAAGAAAAACTATAGCATGCACTAAAATCCACGCTGTGGTGAATATAATAAATACTATTACCATCATACTGTCTATATGTTTAACCCTAAAACAAAATCGTGACATTAACAACACTTCTAATAAAACTAACACTAGATAAGCCGCCAGATTGGCGAAGTACTTGCAGAAGAAGATTTTTGTGGAACTTACCGGCAGCTCCAGTAGAAAACTGTCGGTTTTCTGGCCGAATTCACGGGCAAACGAATCTGCCAGCACAGCACTATACAAAAGCGGCAGACCTATCACCAGCGCGAGCGCCCCCATCTCAATATATTCCACAAAAGTTTTGTCATTGCAACCTAATAGCATCAGCAGCCACAGCAGGACAGTCACTCCGGCCAATGCCATGACATTGCCGCGCATCTGCCGCCATTCGTTCCAGATTAATGCCTGATATGGTTTCATTTATTAATCCTTTTCTGTTCAAAGTCAGGAGATTGATAATACCCTGAAAGTCGGATAAAGCGTACACTATTTGCCGGTAACCCCAAGGTACTCCATGAACAACCTGTCCCTGGCCAC
>CAIMFA010000287.1 GCA_903840185.1 uncultured Lentisphaeria bacterium
TACGGCATTACAGCTTAACGGTATTACAGTCAAACCGTAAAACCGTAAAACTACAGCCGGGGGCAGGAGTGACTGGAGGCTGGAGGCTGGTGGCTGGTGAATACTTGAGAATTGAATATCCAATATCCAACACGGAATATCCAATGTCCAAGGTGAACAGCCTGGAGCCATAAGACAGGAACTGGGATTAATGGAGGGTTGTGCTCCGTCACAACCGGGATTTAGGAAACTGGTGACGGGTGAATTGTGACTGGTGAATACTTTAGAACTTTAGCACTTTAGAATTTTAGAACTGAATTTTTTTGCATTTTAGAACTTTAGAACTTCTTATAAGTTTTTGTGGTTAATTTTTGAATGAGGCTGTAGATCATGGAATATCCGGTAATTGAAATAAATCTTGATACTATTCGCGTAAATGCGGCAGCGCTTGCGGCGCTTTGCGGAAAGCGGGGTATCGCTGTTGCCGGAGTAGTCAAATGCACCTGCGGCTCACCGGCGGTTGCGTCTGCCATGCTGGCCGGCGGCGTGAAGCAGATCGCGGATTCCAGGCTGGAAAATCTGGAGCGCCTGCGCAATAACGGCATTAATTCCGAACTGCTGCTGCTGCGTTCGCCGATGAAGAGCCAAATCGCTCATACGGTGAAAATTGTTGATATCAGTCTGAATTCCGAGCTGGAAATAATCGAGCTGTTGTCCGCCGAAGCGGCTCGCCAGCGCAAGCAGCATGATATTATCCTGATGATCGACCTCGGCGACCGCCGCGAGGGCGTGATGCCCGGCGATGTTATTGCCGCCGCCGGAGCAATCATCCAGATGCCCGGGGTCCGTCTGGCCGGTATCGGCACCAACCTCACCTGTTTCGGGGGGATACTGCCTTCGCCGGAAAATATGCGGCAGCTGGCGGAGCTTGCCACAGAGATTGAGACTGTATACGCAATAAAACTGCGCTGGATTTCCGGCGGTAACAGCAGTTCGCTTAAAATGATCATTGACGGCACAATGCCGGCGAAAATAAACCACGTCCGGCTTGGGGAAAGCATTCTGCTCGGCAGGGAAACCGCCTATGGCAAATTATTGCCCGGAACGAAGCCGGATGCCTTCTGCCTGAAAGCTGAAATTATCGAGTCCGCCGTTAAACCGTCACAGCCGGAGGGAATAGCCGGTCTCGACGCTTTCGGCCATGTTCCGGTAACATCCGGCGACAACTATTACCGCCGCCGGGTGCTGATGGGCATCGGACGCGAGGATACAGTTTTAGAAGGACTTTTGCCATGTTTGCCGGGGATTAAAGTGCTTGGCGGCAGCAGTGATCACCTGATTGTCGATGTCGAGGAAGCCGGCAGATCATTCGAGGCCGGCGATATCATCCAGTTTAACTTGACTTATCCCGCATTGCTCGGTTGCATGACTTCAAGTTATGTGAACAAACATTATCATGACATTCGCCCGGAACAGCATCTCACCGGCATACGGATTGCCGGTATGCCGGTGAGTATCGGAGCGAACCGGCCGGGATCGGAACTTGCTCCGCAGGCGGTATGCGCAAAACTGAAAGAGAAACTGGCCGTTTCCGGCCATGCGGCGGAAGATTGCGGAAATATCGTCAAGCCGTTGCTGTATGACGCCAGCCTGACGCCGGAACAGAAATCCGCGCTGCTGATTGACGCTAATGACTGTCTGGCGCAATTCACCGTAAATGCCCTGGATGAAAATAAGTTTCCGCTGGCGGTCGGCGGCGATCATTCAATCACTGCCGGGATTATCAGCGGATTGCGGCGCAGAAAGAAGAGTACCGGTATGGTCATGTTCTCCGCGTTCGGCGAATTCAACGACGAAAAAACCAGTACAACCGGCAATTTGCACGGCATGGTGCTTGCCGCCTGCTGCAAGCGCGGCGGTCTGCGGATGGTTTCAATTCCGCCTGATATGCCGGTTGAAAATATAGTGCTGATCGGCTTGCGCAATGTGGATTCCGCCGAACGCAAACTGCTGCGGCAGTCCGGCATCAAAATATTCACCATGGAGGATATTGATGTGCTCGGTATGCATGAAGTAATCATTCAGGCCTGCCGCAGACTTTCCCATTGCACTGACGGGTTTCATGTCAGCATTGGAATGAATTTTGCCGACCCGGCGGAGGCGCCCGGCGTATTACTCGCGTCAAGAGGCGGGGTCAATTACCGGGAGGCGCATCTTGCCATGGAGACGCTGGCCGTAACCGGCATGGTCTGTTCCGCCGATCTTACGGAACTGGCGCCGGTCAATGCCGCGGATGATCCGACTGCCGGATTCGGGATTGAACTGCTGTGTTCGCTGCTGGGGCAGAAAATAATTTAATCGTATAGAAATTTGTAATTTAACAGGGATATACAGGATATACATGATAAGAAAAATCGCTTCACCATGAAAAACACAGCGCGGCATAGCCGCAACCAAAGAATACACCTTAACCACGAAAAGCACGAAAAATGGAGAATTTTTTATCCACAGATGTCACAGATGGACACAGATGAAAGGCATGAAGGGGGATCCCGGGATTCATGGGTAGGGGCAGCCGTCCCGGCGGACCGTCTTTATGCATTTCGCCTTTGGCGACCAACGCCTCGCCGTTGGATCACGCCCGGCGGGCCGCCGAGGCCAAGTTGCGGGAAACAATTATTTGTTTGCGGGTCCGTGACTGCGGGACGGACAGTTCCGGGTTCCCCTTCGCGACCCTCCTCCCGAACTTTTAATGGACGGATAAAATTACGGAAGTTCTCCAATGCGTTGCGGAGTATTTTAAAAGTTGAGATTTAGAAACTTATAGAGATGGCCGCATGAAAATCTTTCTAAATAAATAAGAAGATGGCGGATAGTAGTATGAAGAATGTGTTTAGTGGTAAAAAAAGATTTCTCTGTGCCTTTGTGGTTAAAGTTCCGGCGTCGCCGGTTAAATTCAACAGGAATAATTGAAAGAACTGATGATGAAAAACAATAAACGGTTTATCGGGGTGCTGCTCGGGCTTATAGCAACATCATTCTGGGCAAGTTTCTATATTGTCGGACGTTATCTTTTCGGCGAAGACGAAGCAAAAATAGACCCGGTTTTTCTTACCTTTGTCCGCTATCTGGTTGCCTCGATTCTGTTGATGGGAATCATGGTTTATCAGAAAAAGATGCCGGTGGTGAAAGAATGCCTGAAAAAAGACCTGGTCATCTTTATTTTTCTCGGCCTGACGGGCATTGTCGGGGAAGGCACGCTGGTCTTCTATTCTTTGAAATACACCACTGCCGCCAGAAGCTGCCTGCTGGCTAACGCCTCGCCGATTTTTACCGTGCTGATGGCTTATTTTGCGCTTAATGAAGGAATGTCCAAATCTAAGCTGACCGGCATGCTGCTGGGGTTTGCCGGCATCAGCGCCGCGATTCTGTGCCGTAACGGCAGCGATGTCTATATGTCCTCATCCGCGGTTATCGGCGATTTGATGGCGCTGGGGTCAGGGGTCTGCTGGGCGGCTTACACAGTGTGGGGGATGAGAGTGTCCAATCAGTACGGCGGTATGGTCAGCGGCACCGTTTCGATACTGCTTGGCACTATTCTGATGCTGCCGGTCATGGTTTTAAGCGGCAGTAATCTGTCGCTGGATCTCCCGCTGCGCGTCTGGCTGGGGATAATCTACCTTGGAATATGTGCCAACGGCATCGCCTACATGTGCTGGTTCTCCGCACTGAAATATTTAAAAGCCGGAGAACTTGGCGCGTTCGGCTATGTCAGCGCGGCCATGACCATGGTGCTTTCACTGATTCTGCTGCAGGAGAAAATCAGCTTCCTGTTTCTGGCGGCGCTGGCTCTGGTCTTCTACGGCGTATATCTGATGATCTCCAAAAAAACAGTTGAACCTTAATTTTATATTTTTTTTAAATAAAAGCCTTATGGCAAAAAAAGATTTAACAAAAAGTTAAGAACAATAAATTGCCGGAAATCCAGTATTCAACCCTCCGGGTCGGCCATTGCACCATGTCTGCGCTGTGATTTTGAACTTGCAGGCCACACAGTGGCGATTATTAATGTGGCGGTGCCGCCCACAGCGGCGCTCAAAATCACAGCACATCCACGGCACACTGGCTCGACTGTTTATTATGGAGATGAAAACTTCCGCGACAAAAAAAGGTCAATTGAAAAAGTAAACGCACATTTGTCATATTAAACGCACGTAACCTAGAGAAAGTCGTGCGTTTAATTTGACAAACAGATAAAAAAGGGGTGGATTTTTCTTCTCAAGAGAAAAAAAAGCATGTGCTTTGTGCTTTTACTCTGACAAAAAATACAACGCTGCGCCATGGCGTTACGCTCAGACGGTTTTTCGGACACACTAAACGCACACCCAATATCTTGCCCAAAATATTTATCGCCAGTTATCACATTTTCTCGAAAATGCAACCGAGTTACACACAGTTCGCGCTCCAACTCCGACGAGTGAGGGACCCATTCTCGTCGGAGCGCGCCCTATGCATAACTCTCGCGATGTGACAATGCTGTGGTTTGTCAGATTTAATGCGCCCCCCTGTTTTTGTCAAACTAAATGCAATTGAGGGGGTGGGATGGGGTGCGTTTACTTTTTCAATTTTCTCGACAAAAAAAAATGAGAAATTTTCTGAAACAGCGTTGACATCTGTCATAATCTGTCATATAATCATATCCATACAACAAACTCCGGACTGGAATTATTTATGACGGAAATTATTGCACAAGGCAAATCTGAACATGTGGTTAAAGTGCTGCGCAGGGACATTCTCGAAGGCAAATGTCCTGCGGGGATGCCGCTGAAAAGCATCCGCACACTGGCCAGTGATTTCGGCGTCGGCCGGCAGGTGGTTTATTCCGCATTGCAGATTTTGGAAAAAGAGCAGTTGATAAAAAGTCAGCCGCGGCGCGGCTATATTGCCAGAGGACGTCCGATCGTTTCCAGCCGCGGCATATACTTCCTGGCTTTCGGTATAAATGAAGACCATCATTATCTGAACAAACTGTTGAAAATAACCTATCCGGTGGATCTTTTCCGTGACTACAATTCAATGACCAGGATTATTTCCAAGCAGGATGCGGCTGTGCCTGGCATGTGGGAGCACGAACTCCACAGAGCGGAGCAGGCCCATGGAGCTGATTTTCTGATAGTCGCCGCGTCCACGTTGCCACGTCCACAGATTGAATTAGCTCTAAAATTGTCCAAACCGGTCATTTTTCTCGGCGATTTTAGTTCAGGCTGTTATTCTGACCTGCCCATTTGTCAGGTGGTGGAAAACAGCAGTATTCAATCTCCTCCTCTATGCCTGGACTATTTGCAGAGCCATGGCTGCCGGAAAATAGCGATGTTGACTTTTTCGGAGCAGGACTATTATAACCGCATATTTATCGAGCGCGCCGGTAGGGCTGCTGGAGAACGCGGGCTCCGGCTGAATGCTTTGAGTCTGCCGAAACTCAGCATCCAGGAAAGTCTGGATCAGGAAGTTATTAACGCCAGATACCGGCAACTAATTGAAAAAATTCCGTCCGATGCGGACGGACTGCTGCTGGGCGGCGTCCATTACCCGTGGGTGAAAGCCGTGGCTCCGGATCTTACCAGTCGCATCAGGACGATTTCGACCGGTGCTCATTTGAATGAGATTCCGCATCTGGAGAGCGATTTTACACCATTTTATCAGAAGGTGCATGATTTGTGCGAAGATTACATGAATGGGTGCAATATTGCCGGCCGTCATGTTGTAGATTTGAAATACCGGATAATCGAACCATAAACCAGAAATATAACATAGTTTAACCAGCAACTAACACAAGGAGAAGAGAATCATGAACTCAAGCAGAAAAAGAAATTTCACGCTCATCGAGCTCCTGGTGGTGATCGCTATTATTGCGATTCTTGCCAGCATGCTGCTACCGGCATTGAACAAGGCGCGGGAAACCGCGAAAGCAGCGTCCTGTATTAACAACCTTAAACAAATCGGCACTATGGCGCTTGGCTATGCTAACGACTACAATGACCGGATGGTGACAGCCTCTCAAAACGCCAGTGATGGAGTTGTTCCTTATGATTCGCTTTTGCTTGGTGGAAAGAAACATATTGACTATACGAAACAGAATGGCAAATTGTTTGCCTGTCCATCCGATACTGCGTTACCGGCGACCGGACACCGTTTGCGTTCGTATTCGCTGAATCGCGGACATGCTGCTTATAATAAATGGGCTAGCGGCGTAGACCCGAATTACATACCTGAGGTTTTTACTGATTCAGGCGGTACGGTCAGAAATACTTGTAATGGAGTTACCTGGAGTGACTGGTCATGGTCAGTCAAGCTCAACCGCCTGCAGGATCCGTCCCGAACTATTGGTATTGCAGAACGGCAGGGCGTGGATGCTTCCGGTTTCGCGACAAACCGTTTTGGGATTGATGGCGGACAGGCTACTGACTGTCCGGCTGGCAGTTCTGGTTCTGCGATGACAACCTGGGGTTACCACAAGGTGAAGTTCACTAATTATATGCTGATGGATGGTCATGCAGCATCGCTGACCATCGGCCAAACCATGAATAAAGACAGTTATGCCTGGGCGATGGGAGGAAGCACTGCTTATTTTTGGGCGGCTGGCGGTATGTGGACTAGATACAAAGGCGATTGAAAATAAACGGATAATAATCTGAAAGGAGTAATTATGAAGGGGAAATTTATGTGCGCTATCAGTCGGATTAAATTGCTGGGGTTGAGCTTATTTGTTTGGGGTATGGCCTGTCAGTCCGAAGAGCAGTCCGGATCTTTCGCGGAAAAATTGAAAGCGCTGAGCGTTAAACCGACAGTTGCCGTTTCATTTGCGGACAAGAAGCTGGAGTCGACCGGAACTGCGGCGGTAACGCTCCAGCCGGTCAAGGGCGAACCGGCTTTTGTCGCCGGGCCGGCTAATGACAATGCTCTGGTCATTTCCGACCAGGATACCGGGGTGACCGGCTTGAATATCAGCGGGGTCGGAATATGTTCCGCCGGCGAAGGCAGTTTTGTCTGTTTCTTCACGCCTTTGGCCGCCTACGAGGACAAGCCGGATAAACGGCATTATTTCTTTTCCGAAAACCGCGGCGAAGGCGGAATTTACTGCTATATCATGGGCAGCACCCGGTTGACGCTGCAGTTCCTGGATCCAGATAAATCCTGGCCGAGCTACGCGTTTGATTATAAATGGGCCAAAGAGGGCGAACAGTTTGAAGCCGGCAAATGGTATCATATCGCCATCACCTGGAACAGCACTGAGACCAAATTATTCGCCAATGGAATACTCAAGAATAAAGCACCGAAAAGTCACAAGACCGCAATAGATTTTAAAAATATCATGCTGGGAGCTTACGGCGGCCAGAGTAACTTGAACGGCGCAATCGCCAATGTGGCGTTTTTCGACAAATGTCTTTCCGCTGAAGATATAAAAGTTCTTTCGGCAAAATAAGGGGGGCTTTGCCCGCAACCCGAAAGACAGGGAAGTCAGAAGTCAGGAGTGACTGGTGACTGGAGTCAGGAGACAGAATAAAACGGTATTACGGCATTACAGCTTAACGGTATTACAGTAAAACCGGAAAACCGGAAAACCTAAAACCTAAAACCTAAAACTTAAAACTTAAAACCTAACACCTAAAACCGAGATACTAAAAAGCGGGTTAAAAATGCGTTCATCAGTTTCGTCTATTATTACAGCCGGATTGTGTCTTCTCTCGCAACTGGCCAGTTCGTCCACAGTTGATTTCAAGCAGGAGTGGCAGCTTCAGGATGCGTTTCAGGAACACAGTGCCGTGCGGGATAAAATCTGTCTGAACGGACGCTGGCAGATTCAGCTGCTGACCGCGGATGAGCTGAAAGCCGCGTTGACCGTTCCGTCCGCCACCGGAGTCCAGCCCGAAAAGGCACTGTCTGTAAAACAGCAGATGCTGCGGAATATGCAGAAAATAAACGAGAAAACTACTGATGCCGCGCCATCGTATCCGGCGAAATTGATTGCTCCGAAAAACGATCCGGTGCTGTATCTTTATGTGCCGGGATTATTTTATGACCCGGACGGGCGGCAGACCGGATTGCAGGGTGCCGGTCTGACTAATGCACAGCGCGCCGGATGGGGTGCGACCATGCATCTGACCTGGAACGGCAGGAACATTTCGGAATATCCGGGGGCAATTTATCAGCGGGAGATAACAGTATCTAATCCCGCGGAAAATTATTTTGTTCAACTGGAAAATGTCAGAGACCAGGCCGTGGTTTATGTCAACGGGCAGTTTGCGGGAGTTGCCGAAGGGGTGGAAGCCGACCAGATTCCAATCTCAAAATTTCTGCGGAACGGCGCGAACACGCTGCAGCTTGTCTTGAAAGCTGAAAGTAAAGGCCGGATTTGCGGTCTTCTCGGCGATGTCTGGCTGCTGCGCCGCCCGGCGGAGCAGTTCATCCGCCACGCGTTTCTGGAGACGGCTGATTTCGCGAAAAAACAGGTAAAACTGATGGTCAATCTTGACGGTAATCCGCAAGGACAGTTTGAAGTCACATTTCAAGACCGGCAGGGCAGGCAGACCACGGTTCCGGCAGGCAGTCTGACTCCGGTTAATATCCCGACCGGCAGGAATGACCATTACTACGTTGCGAAGTTTGAATTTCCCGGCGCGGAACCCTGGACCACGCAGCATCCAAACCTTTATAAATACACTGTCACCTGGAAGAATGACGGCACAATCATTGACGAGACCATTCCGGTGAATTTCGGTTTCAGAGAACTGAAAATCGATGGCCGGAGCTATATGCTCAACGGTAGCAAACTTCATTTCCGCAATGCAATTCTTCCGGGGTATCTCTGTCATCTGGAATTTGATAATATCAAGCGTTATTTTACGGAATGCAAGCAGGCCGGAATTAACAGCATCTGCATGTGGATCCATGGTATCGCCATTCCGGACAACATTTTATCTCTCGCGGATGAGCAGGGCATGATGCTGACGGTTGTTCTTTACGGCGTGGAAGCAAATTACAAAAATTGGAACGACAGCAGCGTCCGGGCCAAAGTACGGAAACAGTTGACGGATTATTTGAAGACGGTGCAGAACCACCCGTCCGTACTCAATTATTCACTCGACCCGAGCATTATGGCCTATCCGCAGGACATTTCCCCTTACGGTATTGCTCATGACACGCTGGTTCCGGAGGAGGACTACGACAACAATAAAGCTCAGTCCGGCCCGACAGCGGAATTTGCAGGCTGGGTCAAGGCGTTCGATCCGCACAAGGCGGTATGGCAGTATGCGGGCGGCGCTTACGGCGGCGATATTTACAGCACCATGATCTACCTGAATTTTGTTCAATTGCAGGACAAGAAAAGCTGGCTCGACGGCTGGTCGAAAACCGGGACCAAACCGTTTTTCGCCATTGAAATGGGGATGCCGTGGGACAGCTCATATTATCATGACCATATTTCCGGAACTGTGGAGCCGCGCTCCTCCGAACCGATGCTGGCCGAATATTGCGCCATCGATGCCGGTGACATCGCATATCCGCTGGATAATAAGGAATGGTATCGTAAGACATTTGCCTGCGAGGTAAAGCCGCATGCCCAGAACGGCAACGACCTGTATGTCAACAGTTCCTTGTTGTTTTACGCATATTTTCGCGCCGGGCGTCCACGCCATCTGCTGCAACAGGAACGGCTGTTGTTTACGGAGACGATACGGGCATGGCGCTATCGCGGCGCCAGCATGACGCCGTGGTCTTATGCTGACATGATCGCGGATAATGACGGCAGACTGGAGGAAGCAGTTCCGGTCAATTACAAAAATTATAAAACTCCCGGCCTCAAGCCGTTTTACAAACTGAACAGTATGTTCAAACGTTATAACGATAACTACAAGGCATTGACTGAATCCATGGCTGAACGGCTGGTTTTTATCGCCGATCAGGATGGTTTCCGGGCTGACCACAGTTATTATGCCGGCGAACCGGTGATGAAAAGAGTTATCCTGATCAATGACAGTGACCGGACAATTGATGCGACATTCAATGTCCGTGCAGTTCGGCAGTCGGATAATGAAACTGTTTTCTCCGGAGATTTGAACCTGAACTGTCCACCCGGCGAAGTTGCGGAAGGCCCGTTCTCATTCAAATGCGCGAGCGTTCCGCAGCGCGAACAGTACAAAATCATTGCCAACGGTATGATTGAAGGAAAAGCATATCATGACGAGTTCATGATAGAAGTATTTCCATCTGAACAGAAGATTGCCAGCCCGCAGCATCAGTTTTATCTTTACAATCCGGACAACGGCGCGGCCCTGCCGGAACAGTTGAATGCGCTGGGACTGAAATATCAGGCATATACTCCCGGCATGGTGCTGCATCCGGCAACGGACGAACTGATTATCGCCCGCAACGCTCTGCCCAAACTTAAAGCGTCTTTTAATCGCATCATTGATTTTGTTAAAAATGGCGGCAGTGTGCTGGTCATGGAGCAGCAGGCGGAAATCCTGAATGAGCTGTTCCAGTTGAAGACGCTGCACCTGAACAGCCGCACCATGTTCAAGTCTTTTGACAGCGAAAACCGGCTGGGCAATCTGGCGGATGCCGACCTGAAAAACTGGCGCGGCGATTCGGATTTTCTGCCGCTGGACAACACCTGGGAGAAGAGCGGTTATCCGCGCCATATCTGGAAAATATCGCAGCAGGGCATTGTTTCCAGTCTGCTGATCCAGCGCCCGCATACCGGCGCTTACCGTTCCTGGATCAATGGCGGCTTCGACCTGGATTATTCCGGCCTGCTCGAACTGGGCATCGGGCAGGGGCGGTTGTTCTTCTGTCAGCTTGACATCAGCTCCCGTTGCGCGAAAAATCCTGACAGTATGACCGCGCTGCGCGGCATCATCAACCTGATTGATACTCTGCCGGCTCCGGCCGGACGCTATCCCGTTTTTTACGCCGGTAATGACCAGCAGGCGCAGCAACTCATCAAAACGCTGGGGATAAAATGCGGCGGCAATGCGTCCACCCCTGATACCAGACAGACCATGCTGGTCGGCGCAAATGCCTCCGAGCAGGAATTGGCTCTGGCAAAACAGCATTTGAAAAACGGCGGCACCGCACTGTTTCTGGCGCGGAAAAATCCGGCGTCCCTGCCGGCGGAGTTTATGCCTCCGTCAGCAGTTAAATTTGACGATTATTCGCTGAATAAATTGCCGGAACTGCCGCTGCTGTCCGGTTTGACTCTGGCGGATTTTTACTGGAAAGATTATTACCGTTATCCGCTGTTCAAATCCGGCGACAGCGTCACTCCGGTGATTGCGGTCAAGGCGCTGAACGGCACTGCCGTCTACTGCCAGATTGATCCGTATGCATTCGGCATTGATCCGGATATTCAGCGGCAGATGCGGGCGCAGCAGAAGCAGCTGCGCGTCATCGCCAGCCTGCTCAACCGGCTTGGGGTTGACTTCCCGTTTGACACCTCCGTCGCCAGCCGTTTTGACGGTATTGTGCTGGAGGACAAATGGGGATTCCGTACCGACCCGCGCAACGATGGGGAAAAGGCGGGCTTCCAGAACGGCTTTATGCCTCAACATCAACTGGATCCGACCAGAACCTGGCAGACTCAAGGCATAACGGAGAAAAACCCGAATGTCCATCCGGAACATCCGAAAGACTATAACGGCATCGCCTGGTATCGGCATGACGTGATTATACCGCCGAGCGCAAAAGGCACGAAAATATATTTCCGGGCGCAGATTGACGATTACGATGTAACCTGGTTCAACGGCGTCAAAATCGGGGAAACCGATGAAAAAACTAAAAATGCTTTCCGGGAATACCGCAAATACCTTATTCCGGAAAATCTGATCAAATACGGAGAAATTAATCATATCGTCACTAAAGTCAACGATGTCGGATTTGACGGCGGCTTCTGGTCGGACCGGCGCATGAATATGTGGATCGGGATTTTTCCTGACCGCGTCAACGCCGGCCCTTATCATGACGCCGGATATGACTACGATCCGTATCTGTTCAGAAGGTGGTAAAATAAGATTTATAAACCTCTTGCAAAAGAATATTTGCAGGAGGCTTTACGGGATATACTGTACATTATTATCAGCCGTGAAGAATATGAATTTTCGCAATTTTCGCTGTATTCGTTTTTGACTGCAATACTTAACTTATACCGGTTCGGCGGCGGGGATGAACATTTCCGGGCGATCTTACTATAAATGGTATTACCGGAAAATTCGGCGCGATATGCCAATGGACAGGGTGGCATTAAACAGGGAAATTTAATTATGAAAGAACCTATGGAATGAAAATATTTGCTAAAATGCAGCATATTAAAGTGTCGCCATATGCGATGAACGTCGAGTACCTCCGTGAGCTGTTCATCCGCTTGAAAAACGCCGGTTTTGATACTGTTTTCATCGAATACGACGAGAACTTCCCATACCCTGATTTTCCCGAACTCAATGGCGAAGTTGCCTATTCCACGGAGGAGGCAGCCATGATTGATGTTTACGCCAATGAGTCAGGCCTGAAAGTGATTCCTAAATGCTTCTCATTTTCCCATAGCGGTATTGTGACAGATAAGGCGAAGTACAAGCGCCTGAAGGACGGCTCCGGGATGAACCTCCTTTCGCCGGAGTCGCTGGAACTGATCATTAATGGTGTTGACAATCTACTGGCTATCCATCCGCGAGCGGAGATTATCCATCTGGGAGGCGACGAGATCGGCCATTTGGGAGGAGCTCCCGACACCAGCGAGTTCATCGTCCGGCACGGCGCATCCAGGCTTTATGTCCAGTTCGTCAACAAGCTGGCGGCAGCCTGCAGGAAAAGAGGCGTTCGCGCCGCTATCTGGTCGGATGTACTCATCCGCCATCCGGAAGCTGTTGACGAGTTAGACCGTGATGTTTTCATCTTCTACTGGGACTACTGGAGTTACGCCGAACGAATCCATTTTCTCACGATCGGAGGAGGACTTACGGACACTTTTATCCTTGACCGCTCCAAGTTGCCGGCGGATCTGGAGAACCTGTACCGGCTCAGCATTGTGCGTGACAAATCAGAGATGCCCGTCGGGCATCTGGAGCGCTTTGCCCGCTATTTGGAACTGGACGAGACACGCTCATCGAGCAAGGGGTTTGCCTATTTCAAGTGGTTATCCGAATGCGGTTTCGATGTCGTGGCATCCATGCTGCCCTATCCGGAGAAAGGCTCGTTCCTGACTAACATGGACGATAAAGTCGGACACGCCAGGACTTTTCTGAGAGAGATGGAGCGCAATTCCGGGTTTGGCTTCCTCGCCTGTTGCTGGCAACCGTACTGGCTGCCGGTCGCCGGGATTTGGCCGGGCTTGCTGTTGACCATGGAAATGTCACGAGATCTGAATATAGGCAGCACGGCGATGTATGAACGCGCCGCTGCGGCAATGGGGGATTGCTGGACAGGCGAGGCATTGCGGGAATATTGTTCGATCGGGCGGCATTTCGAGTTCTCCGATATTTTGAATCCCTTTTGGAGTCAGACCGAGATCAAGACCAGGGTCGAATGGCTGAGTAAAGCCGGCTGGCTGGAAGAAGACAACTGGAAAGCCACCTCGGTAGACGAAAAGGGCGACGCCTTTCTGGACAAATGGGGAAACGCAATCGGGGACTGTATCGAGAAGCATTTCGTCGAAGACCTGAGATGGCGCGCCCAATGCCAACTGTTCTGCTCCGGATTTTCCGGGTTCCGCCGGAATGGTTTGCTTGAAGAGGGGGAGGCGTTTAAGGGCGGTATTTGAGCTCCATGCCGACAGATGGTTCAAGCCGGGCTCGGCCGGGCAGTGCGTCGATTTCCGCTTCAAACAGTGGCTCGAAGCCGTCGAGACAATGCGTTTATCCACGAACATTGGATAGGTTGCATATACAACGAATCTAATTGAATTTTCCCGAAAATCAGTATATTTTGAATCCATTATACTTTTGATAGATTAACGTAAACTCAAGTTGTTACAATAGTGCAATTTAAAATTACGAATAAAATTGAAAAAGGTTTTGTAATGTCTCTTTTGACAGTGCCTGCAAAAGTATTTAATATCATTTAAATTATTTATAGTTAACAGTTTATCTTGACTTTTTATTTTGTAATGATGAGTAGTTTTTGTCA
>CAIMFA010000288.1 GCA_903840185.1 uncultured Lentisphaeria bacterium
ATCGTTGCTTGAAAAATTATATGCTATTTCAAGAATGACTCAAGGGCTTATTAAAACAATCTTATTAAGAAAGAGATAATAAAATGAACAATCTACCAGTCACCAGTCACCAGTCACCAGTCACTAAATTAAAAGTTATGACAGTCCTGGGAACGCGGCCGGAAATCATCCGGCTGGCGGCGGTTATCTCCACGCTTGAAAAATTCACCGATCATGTGCTTGTCCACACTGGACAAAATTATGATTATGAACTGAATCAGGTTTTCTTTGATGATCTCGGTGTCAGCAAACCGGACTATTTTCTCAACGTTGACACCTCTTCTCTGGGAAAAGTTCTAGGGGAAATTCTCATCAAAACTGAAGAAGTCATCCTCAAGGAAAAACCGGATGCATTTTTAGTGCTTGGCGATACAAACAGCGCCATTGCACTGCTGATGGCCAAGCGCATGAAAATTCCTACTTATCATATGGAAGCCGGCAATCGTTCCTTTGACCCCAATGTCCCGGAAGAAACCAACCGGAAAATGATTGACCATCTCTCCGATTTCAATCTTGTTTACACCGAACACGCCAGACGTCATCTGCTTAGCGAGGGTCTTTCACACCGGTTTGTTTACCTGACCGGTTCGCCCATGCGGGAAGTATTGACTGGAAAGCTGGATAAAATCAATGCATCAGGCATCCTGGAAAGCTTGCAGCTTGAATCCGGCAAGTATTTTATCGTCAGTGTTCACCGCGAAGAAAATGTCGATCATCCCGACAATTTGCGCAAAGTAGTGGCGTGTCTGGAAAGATTGCATGACGAATATAAACTGCCGGTAATCGTCTCCACTCACCCGAGAACCCGCAACCGGCTGGAAAAATTGAACTTGAATGTCGCAGATAAAGACATCAGATTCCTCAAACCATTCGGGTTCTTCGATTACAATAAACTGCAAATCAATGCGTTCTGCGCTATCTCCGACAGCGGCACTATCAGCGAAGAATCGGCAATTTTGAATTTTCCGGCTGTAACAATCAGAAATTCACTGGAACGCCCGGAGGCTCTCGACGCCGGGTCTATAATTATGACCGGGCTCGATCCTGATGTGTTGCTGAATGCCGTGGAGGTAGTAACTACGGAATCGGATTTATTCCCGAAACGCGAAATTCCTGTAGAATATGATGTGATGAACACCTCCCTGCGGGTTACAAAGTTTATTATTGGTACGGCCAAATTGACCCACCGCTGGCGGAACATGGATGAATTCAGCCGCTACGACTGGCAGAAATAGCCAAGTCAAGCGCAATTAAACAGAAGCACGGTATGAAGATATTAATAGTTTCCCAGTATTTTTACCCGGAATTATTCCGGGTGAACGACCTCGCCGCCGGAATGAAAGAACGAGGCCATGAAGTCACGGTACTGACCGGATTGCCGAATTATCCAAAAGGCAAAATCTATGAAGGCTACGGCTTTTTCAAGAATCTCGAAAGCGAATATCAGGGAATAAAAATCATCCGCTCATGGCTGATACCGCGCGGCAACAGCGGCGGAATCCGGCTGATGCTGAATTATTTGTCATTTGCCTTATTCAGTTCAATTTGGGGCATCATTAAACTGCGGGGTAAGTATGACATTATTTTTGTGCATGAGGTGTCACCGATCTTTGTCGGTATTCCGGCGCTAGTCATGAAATGGCGTTTTCGCGCGCCGGTTTTCTTCTGGATACTGGATTTATGGCCCGAAAGTTTAACCGCCGCAGGAAATATCACCAGTCCGGCAATTCTTAAACCGGTAAAGATGGTGGTACGCTTTGTCTATAAATACAGCGATAAACTGCTGGTTGCATCGCAGGCTTTCCGCCCGTCAGTACTGTCGTTCCAGGTACCTACGGATAAATTGTACTATCTGCCTAACTGGTCTGAAGCTACTGCGCTGCCGGATAAAACGACTGATTTTCAGTACGCCAGCCTGATTCCGGAAGGGTTCAAGATCATGTTCGCCGGAAATGTCGGAGAATCGCAGGACTTCCCTGCAATTCTTGATGCAGCGGAAAAACTGAAAGAATATAAATCCATCAAATGGCTGATTATCGGAAGCGGGCGGCGGGTTGAATGGATCAAAAATGAAATCGCCGCTCGCGGACTTGCAGATAATTTTCTTTTACTAGGGCAATATCCGCTGGAATTAATGGGCGGATTTGTCAATCACGCTGATGTCATGCTGGTAACATTGAAGAAAGATCCGATTTTTGCCCTGACAGTTCCCGCCAAACTTCAGGCATATATGGCATGGGGCAAACCGGTACTGACGATGCTGGACGGCGAGTGCAGCAGGATCGTGAAAGAGGCTGGCGCCGGATTAGTCGCAAACTCAGGAGATGCTGAACGATTAGCACGGAACATCCTTGAAATGTATCGCATGTCTGAAACGGAACGCGCGGAAACCGGCAAAAATGCATTGAAGTATTATAAAGAGAATTTTGACAGAAATTTATTGCTGGATCAATTAGAGACGCTGTTCGCGCAGGAATTGGAAAGGACTTGAAGCATGACCGCACTAGTAACCGGCGCCGCCGGATTTATCGGCAAATATTTATGTGGAAAACTGAAAGATAAAGGCTATTCCGTCACAGGCATTGACCTGACACCGGATAAACCGGCATGGTGCGATGCATGGTTCCAGGCCGATATCACCATCTCCCCTGAGAACAATCCGGCGCTGTTAAAGGCCTGCGAGGGCATCGAAGTGATCTTTCATCTGGCCGGCAAAGTGCATGCGCTGGCGGAAGTTAAATCCGATGAGTCGGAATACCATTTAATCAATACTGTCGGAACTGAAAACCTGCTCTGTGCCGCCGCTCAAAAAAAAGTCCGGAAATTCGTTTTCTTCAGTACCGTTAAAGTTTACAGCGATAAAATACCGGGTATGAACAACAGTTGCGAACCGGTTTACGAAACTACACCAGCAATTCCTGACACACCCTATGGACAGTCTAAACTCGATGCTGAAAAATTAGTACTTGACGGCAGATATATCGACGATACAACCGTTTTGCGTTTGTGCATGGTTTACGGCCCTGGCGCTAAAGGCAATATTTTGAAGATGATTAAAACCATAAAAGCAGGAATTCCATTTTTACTGCCGGAATTTCACAATAAACGCTCAATGGTTGATGTCCGGGATGTGGTAAAAGCGGCAGTACTGGCAGCGGAAAGTCAGCAGGCCAGACAGCAGACTTACATCATTTCCGATGGCAATGCCTATTCCACCCGGCAGATTATCGATGCGATATATCGTGCGCTGGGTAAATCCCGCCTGCCGTTCGCGATTCCGTCATGGATTTTCACCATACTGGCAAAAACCGGGGATATCATCGGCAAAGTACGCGGCAGAAGATTCATTTTCGACTCTGATGCGTTGAATAAGATATCCGGTTCTGCTTGGCTTTCCTCATCTAAAATCGAGCGTGAGTTGAAATTCAAAGCGGAATTTTCACTGGAAAAATCGCTTCCGCAGATGATTGAACAGATTGAAAATGTACCGCCGCGTAAATAAGGATACTGAACTGTGCTTATTTTTTTATCTTTAATCGCCGGAGCCGCTGGAGCCTGGCTGGTGGCAAGCCATGGTCATATTTTCGGGCTTCTGGATGAACCCAACCACCGGAGTTCCCACACCAAGGCAACCCCGAAAGGCGGCGGCATCGGGATTCTTGCAGCACTGGTTATTGCCGTTCTGGGACTGAAACTTAATTTTCTGGTCTGGCTGCCGGCAGTCATACTGTCCCTGGTGAGTTTCTATGGAGACCGGCTCCACATGTCAGCCAAGCTGAGACTGGCGTTGCAGTTTGCCTGTGCCGGATTTACAGTATGGACGGTTGTACCACTGGGCATGAGTACTGTGTGGCTGATGATATTCTTCATCTTTTTTATTGCAGGGACAGCTAACTACTACAATTTTATGGACGGAATCAACGGTATTGCCGGAATAACCGGTCTGGTCGGATTCGGACTGCTGGCGTGCTATTCCTGGAGACTGCCTGATGTAATCGCCAATTTATGCCTGTGCCTTGCCGCCGGATGCCTTGGTTTTTTACCATTTAACATGCCCCGGGCCAGAGTGTTCATGGGTGATGTGGGCAGCATTTTACTTGGGTTTGTCTTTGCCGCAATTGTAATGATTCTTGCAGATTCCGCAGCAGCATTTATATGCCTGGCTTCATTCATTTTTCCATATTATGCCGATGAATTAATCAGTGTCTTAATCAGGCTGAAAAAACGAAAAAATCTGCTGGAGCCGCATCGCGGACATCTCTATCAACTGCTTGCTAACGAATTAAAAATTCCTCACTGG
>CAIMFA010000289.1 GCA_903840185.1 uncultured Lentisphaeria bacterium
TTAAAGACTAAGAATCAGGACGAAGCAGTCCTCGAAGCGAAAAAACTGGTGCCGGTCGTCAACGGAACCACCCTGGAAGTTATCTCCGCCCATGTCAAACACGCCCGAGGACTGACTTCCGCGAGGAAATCGCTGCCGCTGAATCTCGCCTGGGATAAATACTCCAGACATCCTGACAGAGCCGTTCCCGCCACTGTCAGTGAACAGGACGCTTATAAAGGCACATTCAATGACTTTGTCGCCTTTGTCGATAACGATTCAATTGGCATTGCTGATATAAACCAGGAGCACGCGGATGAATTCGCCAAGCATATGCGCACTCTGGAGCTCGGCGTTGATACTCATAACCGCAAAATAAGACGGCTAAGGAAGATTTTCGATGTCCTGAAGGAATATCGCGAAGACCCCAATCCGTTTGCGACTAAATCACTGTTCAGAAAAGAGCGTGAAGAGCAGGGGCATAACATCAGACGGTTGTCGTTTTCCCGCGATCAGGAACAGGCGTTATTGAAAGCCCTTGACAATAACAAATACAAAGTGATGAATAAACCGGAAATCAGAGTTGTATATTATCTCGGAATGTTCACCGGACAGAGATTTAAAGACTGCATCATGCTGCGCTGGGATAAAATAGATTTAAACCGCAAAAGAATCTGGGTGAAGCAGTTTAAAACTGGTAAAGAGGTCACAATCCCCATGGCTCCCGAACTGCTGGAGGTTTTACATGCAGCGCAGCAGTGGCGGCAGAATGACTACGTCTGCCCGAATGTGGCGGCAAGATACAACCAGGAGAATGAAGCCGGCAAGAATACCGGCAACAACCTGGTTAATATTGATGCGCTCCGGGTCATCAAATGGATCGGGCTGGAACCGTCAGTAAAAGTGCCGGGCCGCAAAAAGAAAGTCACGGTATACGGCTTTCATTCCTTGCGCCACAGCTTTGCGTCTCACTGCGCCGAAGCGGGAGTTCCAAAGGCAGTGGTAATGTCAATACTTGGAACCAATTCAGAGATCGTTGACAAGTACTATACCCACGTCGGCGAAGACGCCCAGGAAAAGGCGATTCAGGCAATCAGCAGGAAAACCAATACGACGTCAGTAGAAGAGCGCCTGAGTAAAGTCTTGGCTGTCATCGATAGCTTAAAGGCCAAAAATAAAGCCATACTGCAAATCGAAAAAATCCTGCGGGAAAATTGATAAGATGCAAATACAAAGTGTACGCTGGGTGTAATACCCCGCGTACCCTTGTCTTGAGATGAATAGAGGAACCCTATAAGAAAAGCTTGAGGTTTAGAAAACGAAAACAGGGGAGTAAGATGGAGGCAGGAATATCTGTAGTGTTTTATATTTTTCCCGGCTCAATAATTCTGGATTCGAGAAATAGTTTATGGACAGGTTCAGTGGACTTTTTATTTATTATGTTAAGCAGCATATCTACGGCTGCTTTTCCGGCTTGCGCGGTGGGCAGCAGTATTTCCGGCGATCCGCAGTTTGCTGCAACGGAGGTGCTGCATGTATTATTGATGAGCTGGATTCCTTTGCGGCCGGCAAGTGCATTTTTAACTGTACCGACATATGCGGCATGACAATTGACCGCGGTAAAATCTCCGGCATGTTCGATGATGGAGTGCACCTGCTGTTCCGAAAGAGAGTTATAGTTGCAATTCCAGAGATGCTCATTCCATTTGACTTTGCAGTCTGCAAACGCAGCCATGCAGCCGGCCTTCTTCACGGCATTCACATCCGGCGGGTTTCTATTGATGTACAATATTTTTTTATGTCCGTGTTTCAGCAGATATTCAGCTACGGTATAACCGCATTTATAATAATCCAGTTCTATGCAGTTTAAGTTATCGCTCAAAAACAGCGGGAAAGTAGTTACAACCGGAATATTAAAGGACTCGAATAATTGAACGATTGGAATAAGGCTTCTATCAGGGGACATCCAGATTATGCCGTCCAGTTTGCTTCTGCTCAACTGAGCCGCTGATCTTTCCGGGTTTTCGTCAAAATAAATCTGCCGGCACAGGCATCCGGCATTTACCATGCTTTGAAACACTTCCACCGTCTGACTCATGTAATATTCGTCCAGGAAAGTCACCATTCCATCGCCATATATCAGGCCAAAAGTAAATGTCCTGCCCAAGCCGATGCTGAGTACATCAATGATTTCAGGGCGGATAAAAGTCCCCAGCCGCGGTTTTCTGACAAGCAGTCCTTCCTTTACGAAATGATCCAGCGCTTTTCTTACGGTTGTACGGCATACTCCGAAAATCTCACATAGCTCCTCCTCGGTGTGAATTTTGGTTGTGCCGCCGTCAAGCTTTGCATTTGCTATGCAGCTGAATACATATTGCCGTATCTTTAAATACGAAGGAATCGCTACAGTCATGATTTTAATCTTCCCGTTAATTTTCTCAGTATTAAGAACTGCAAGCTGATATTTTAGTATAGACCGGCATGAATTCAAGCTTTTAGGTAAAAGTTTAGTTTCATAAATGGACTTTTTTGAAAATATTTCATTATCATCCAGAGCGGGAACGAATCGAATAGGCGCTGACCATCATTGAGAAACTGCCGAAGAAAAGCAAGGCGATCCAAGCCATCGAATCCGCATTAAGGTAATATTTAGTAACACAAAAATCCGGACGTTACGATACTTGTAGTGGACAAATGGCGTGTCCGGCTGGCCTTTTACCCATGTCCAACCGGACAAAACAGGCCTTTGGACGGACTCGATCAGACGGACTTTCCACCTCAAAAGTCCGAGTCCGACTGGATAAAAGTCAAAAATATATAGAGGGGTTTTGCTAGCTACCCAAGTTACTGCGGCTCCCATGCCTCTCAGATATGACTGCCATCGTATTTCCGATTCCCGATGGTTCCAATACAGGGCCAACTAGCAGCCGCTCTGTTCCCATCCCCATCCTGTCGGAACACCACATCATGTCAAACAGTCATTGATATCTTGATGAATAATTTAGCATTATAAAAAGACTTTTTAAAATGCCATTTTAATTGGAATTCCCGGAAACTCCCAAGACCATCAACTGCCGTGAACTTCGTTCTTTGGCGATGCCTGTCAAAACTGGAATTGAAAGCCCGGACAGCAATTACGGGTAGACCGTTATGATTGACGTAAACCTATATTTCATCGAAATACCTGGCTCTGCGCCGCCGCTTTTTCTTGGCACGAAGGTCTTTCTTGCGTTCCCTGTACAGTTACCCAGGGGGCGATAAAATAATGCGAAATATAGACAGGACAGCAGGATAGTGCAGCCCAGTCTTTTTGCCAAGTCTATAAAGTCAGTCATGCGTTGACACTCATGCCGTTTTGTGTTCTCTATTTCTTAAAATCCAATTTCCGGCCATTCCTCGTGCGCATTCCGCTGCCCGTCGAGTGATTGCATTGTCGTAACTGAACAGACTGGCAAGGCAGGATTTTCTTGAATATCTCCTAACCATCCGGAAACGCAAATTAAGCGTTTCCGGATGGCTTAATAATCATCGAACGAAGAAGTAATCGGTAACCCAACTGACGGCTATTGCTGTTTTTAGGAATAGATAATTATCTGTAAAAGAGCGATGAAAATTATTTATTTTAAAAGATTTAATTGCAATATATCTCAATAAGTGCTAACTTTAATAATACCTTTGAA
>CAIMFA010000290.1 GCA_903840185.1 uncultured Lentisphaeria bacterium
AACCCCGGTTAATTCAGCATATACCGGTAATTGCCTTTGGGAAAGATCGCCGGAACCAGCACCAGCAGGAGGCACACGAACAGGATGGCGCCGCCGTAAACCAGGAACAGCGTCTGATAGTGGGATATTTTCATCGTGCCGATGAACCATTCCGGGGCCAGCATGCCGGAGCCGAGGATCAGCGACGCCAGCAGCCGCGAACCGCCGGTGCCGGCGGAGAAGCAGCTGCCGCAGAAGGCCATTGACATGGCTTTGTTATTCGGCGACGCCAGTTCCATCATTTCAGTTGAAATCGCGATTGAAGAGCAGGCTGCCGCGAAGCCGTATGTCGCCAGCAGAACAGTGATCAGGATCAAATTGAATATCGAGTACGTCCCGATAAAGAACAGGGTCAGGTTGACCAGCGCAAAGAAGAAGTGGATGAACAGCAGCATGCGTTTGATGCCGATCCTGTCAATGATCTTTCCGGCGGTAAGGAAGCCGAGCAGAGTTCCGACCAGCGCCAGCGAGGAGATGATGATAATGATGTTGTCGGCGACCAGCAGATACTTTTTGATGTAGATGAACGTGAGCGGCGGGGTGGAGTATGCCGCCAGATAGAGACAGCAGATATATACCGAGAATCCGGCCAGCGACTTATTGGCGATAGCCTCGGACATGCCTTCCTTGAACGAGATGCTTTCCTTTTCCTGATGTCCGTCCGGGATTCTGCCGATATAATACATTCTGCCGAGAAGCCCCAGCGCGGAAATAACGATAATGACCTGAAGCATCCATATTTCCGGGTTTTTCCCGAGGAGCAGGCCGCAGACGAAACAGAATATCACTGAAAAGGTCTGCCAGCTGAAACGCATAACGCCGAAGAAATCGCTGCGGTCGGACTTCACAAGAAAACCGTCCAGCAGCGGAAACCATGCCGCGGCATATACAGTCATGCAGATTGAGAACATGATAATCGAAAGCAGCAGCACCGGTTTGGCGTATCCGGTGAACCAGGGGGAGGCGGCCAGCAGCATGATCATGACCGCGCCGATTGCGGTAAACTGCATAATGGTCTTTTTGTAGCCGAGTTTTCCGGAAAGGAACGCCGCCGGAATGAGCAGCAGGCAGCTGGCTATCCCCTGAGTTGAGGTGGTGATCATGGACAACATGTCGCCGGCTCCCAGGATAGTCGCGAACAGGATGATGATCGCGCTGTCCTGAATCATAACTGAAGACAGCGAACCGAAACAGGCGGATTTTATCGCATCGGTCTTGGCTTTTGACCGCTGTTCAAGTGTAAGTTTTTCTGCCGCTTCCAAATTCTTTCCTGCTCCTTAAAATAATGACGGCGTCATTTTTGAATGCCGGGGACTGTCCGGGTATTCCGCCATTTGCCGCCGGGGTCTCTGGAAAAAATGAATGTCACCGGAAATGTTGCGGGTGTGTTTTTCTTCAGATCTATTCTGCCGAGTACCGGGTCGGTCAAAATAATGTCGCGGTTGCTGATGAAAGTCACTTCAGTGAGCCAGTTGAACATGTTGCGGCTGCCGGAGATGATGCCGGTATGTTTGCAGGTGACGGCTGCTTTGCCGGCGTATGCCGAATCGTAACCGGCTTCAATCTCTCCGGCGGCGGCCTGGCGGTCGATCCTGTAGTAGAAGTGCATGAACAGCACGAACGCGGCGATAATGGCAAAGAAGATCAAAGTTGTCCGCAGGAATTTCAAAAGTTTCTCTCCTTGCGGTGGCGGTAGACTGACTGCAGAATGCCCAGGCAGGTCATGGAAAGCAGCATGAACGAGCCGCCGTAACTGACGAACGGCAGACATACGCCGGTGACCGGATTGACGCCGATGCTCATGCCCATGTTGATGAAGGAATGCGCGAAGAAAATGCAGGCGGTGCCAACGCCGATAAACCTGCCGAAGTCATCGGACGCGGTGAATGCCGTCCGCAGGATGGAAAAGGTCAGCAGGATATATGAGATAATCAGGACTGAACACCCGGCAAAACCGGTCTCCTCCGCGATCACCGAAAATATAAAGTCATTATTGGAAACGGTTTGCGGCAGAAATCCCAGGGTGTTCTGGGTGCCCTGTCCGATGCCTTTGCCGGTGGCGCCGCCGCTGCCGACCGCCAGCCGCGCCTGGAACTGATTGTAACCGCGGTGGGTGATGTCGCGTTCCGGGTCGAGGAACGTGAGCAGCCGTTCTTTCTGGTAGGTTTTCAGGAACGGGTAATATTCCCCGACCTCGTTGATCACTTCGGCTGTGATGATCACCGCGAGAATGGTACCGGCGGTGATGATAAATTTCCATTTCAACCCGGAGACGAAAATCAGTCCGATGAAGATCGGGATCAGGATGATCGCGCTGCCGAGGTCCGGCTCCTTGGCGATCAGCAGGAACGGTATCGCTACCAGCAGGCTGGTCCAGGCCAGATATCTGAATTTATTGATATTGAACGACGGCAGTGTCATGACATAACTGAGCAGCAGCAGGACGGCCAGCTTGGCCAGTTCAGACGGCTGCAGCCGGATTCCGGTTCCGAAGTCCAGCCATCTTCTGGCGCCGTAGATTTTCAGCCCGAAAATTAAGACGACAACCAGCAGAATCAGGCACAGGACATAAAATATCCAGACCAGCGGTTTCAAATCCCGGTAGTTGGTGCAGGCCATTACGGTCCAGAAGCACAGCCCCATGACAATCCACTGCACCTGTTTCAGCCAGAACTGCGAAGCTGAAGCGGTTCCCACCTGCTGGCCGGTGGAATAGATGAAAATTATGCCGATAGACAGCAGCAGCAGTACGGAAACGATCTGGAGATAGTCAAAACTGGCGATATAATTAATGACACGTTTGAGGAAAAAATCGCTTTCCGATTGTTTTTTCACCATAAATGCCATATTATTCATCAGCCGGAAAGAATCCGGCTGCCCTTCATCTAAACATAGCCAGGCTGTCGAATAGAAACGCGATTACGCCTGAAATGTCTGTTCCCTTTTCGGGCCGACAGAGATGATTGCGATTTCCGCGTCCACCAGGTCGGCAATCCGTTCCAGATATTTCCTGGCGTTGGCGGGAAGATCATAGTAGGAACGGACTTCGGCGGTGCTGCATTTCCAGCCCGGCATGGATTCATAAACCGGTTTTACTTCATTGAGCGCTTTGGTATCCGACGGCATGTCTTCGGTGGTCTGGCCGTCAACTTCATAAGCGGTGCATATTTTCAGCTCATCGAGCCCGTCGAGTACGTCAAGTTTGGTGATGGCCAGTTTATCCACTCCGTTGATCATGCATGAATAACGGGAGGCGACGGCATCGAACCAGCCGCAGCGTCTCGGCCGCCCGGTGGTGGCGCCGTATTCGTTGCCGACTTTGCGGAGATTTTCCCCGGAGGCATCCTTCAGTTCAGTGGGGAACGGGCCTTCGCCGACTCTGGTGGTGTAGGCTTTCATCACGCCCCATACCGAGGAAATGTATTTCGGCGCGATTCCCGATCCGGTGCATGCGCCGCCGGAAGTGGTGTTGCTGCTGGTGACAAACGGATACGTGCCGTGATCGATGTCGAGCAGCGCGCCCTGGGCGCCTTCGCACAGAATATTTTTACCCGCTTTGATGGCGCGGTTAACGGTAAACACGGTATCGGTGATATACGGTTTCAAAAATTCCGCGGCGGCCTTGACTTTCAGCCAGGCGGCGTCAACAT
>CAIMFA010000291.1 GCA_903840185.1 uncultured Lentisphaeria bacterium
AAACACAACCTCACAACCAGGACCGCAGTCAAACTGGCAAAGCGTCCACGGAGCCAATATACATTCTTCGCTGCTAAGGGTTTTCGCCCCGATATATTGAATGGATTCAATGACTTTTACCGTCAGACATTTATTGTCCGATGACACCGAAACATCCCGGCTGAAAATCGCCGGAATGCCCAGACCGGAAGCGTTCACAAGGTCTACTTCAGCCTCTATTCGCACCCTGCCAGCAGCTTGTTCCACAACTAAAAATCTGGCTCCGGCAAGTCCAGGCGGCACCCGCCAGTTGCCGGTTCCATACTGGTAACCATAACAAGTTCCTTCAGGAGCAGGCCACAGGCCGTCGCCGCCTGGATTCAAATATCCTGAACGAGTGGTTATACCCGATATTGCGGCAGGATTCACCCGGTTCATAACAATACCGTCCATTACTGTGTACAGACGGCCTTCCAGATCAAGCCCCACAATAACGCCATTTTCAACAGTGCCGGTGATATGGCAGCGTTTACCGCCATTTTTAAACAGTTCAATCAGCTCATTGCCATTCATCAGCAACCTCCAAGGCGGTTTTAAAAACTCCGCCGCGTTTTTTAAGTTCCTGCAACAAAATTTCAAATTCCCGGCAGGCTACATCCCCGCAATTTTTTGTTATAAACGGCTGCGGAGTAACACTTGCCTCGCCGTAATCAATCGCGCCTTGCGGCATTTCATGGACTTCCCAGGGATGAAAGTAAAAACAGACTACCGGGCGTTTGCCTCTGCCTGCGACATAATCAATGAAACTGTCGGCCTTCTCCAGCACGGCCTCCGCTGATACAGTGCGGAACAGCGGCCACTGGTCACGGTCGCGCTGATATGGATCATTGCTGGTCATCGACAGATCGCAGAAATTCGGAATTTCCACAATCTTCATGCTGCCAAGTTCTGTCCATGCATTTTCGGAAGGATGATAAGGATAATAAAGGTTTCTGTAATGATAAAGCGGCAGCGATGCATCGGATTTGTAGCCCAGCGATTCCAGCACGTCAAGCACTTTCGTGCTGCCCCAAAGCCGCGGACAGCGGAAACTCACCGGCTTGACGCCGGCCACTTTCTCCACAATCCTGGTTGCCTCGCGAATGCGTCCCTCAACTTCGAATGAAAACACCGGCCAGTTGTTGGGCAGTGGAAATATCGGATCGCCGAGTGTTTCATGTACCAGCCCGTGACAACCGGTCTCATGTCCGGCGGCACACACATCCGCCACTGTTTCCGGATTATTTTCCGCCGCATGGCCGGTCCAGAAACAGGTGGCACGTACATTTTTCCGCCGCATGATTTCAAGGAGGCGGGGAGTGCCGTGCCGCACCCCCTCATAATTGCTGGTAAAGGAACCGATATCGGTTTCCATATCGATTCCCAGCACCACATCAAATTCAGTTTTCATGACTGAATATCCCTTAAACGGTCGTATGGATTTTGTCCATTTGCGGACTGAACGGCACTGCGCCTTTTTTGGTGATTTCATAGCCGGTTTCAATGCGGACGCCGTGGAATTCCGGATGCCCGAAGAAGCTGACGTCTACACAGACAGTCATGCCGGGTACCAGCACATCGCTGCTGCCGGGACCGAAAAACGGCGATTCCGCCTCATGCAGTCCGATGGTATGCACAAACGGGCAGACCAGATATTTGGTTAATTTATGCTTTTTGAAATATGTTCTGGCAGGCGCATCGATTTCGCGGCCGGTCTTGCCGACAACAAGCTGCTCTTTCGTCAGACAGAACGCTTCGCGCAGATATTTGATGCATTCCTTCTGCCGTGCGGTATACTTTCCGCTAACCGGCAGTGCGTCGCCCATGACTCCGGCGTAACCGTTTACTTTGGGGGCCAGGCCGATCATGACCATTTCGCCATTCTGCACTTTCTTTGAACTGGCGGTCGGCACGACAGCATTGGCGCGCGCCCCGCTGCCGACGATCGCGCTGAAACCAAATCCGCTGGCGCCGCGGCTTCTGGCGGCGAATTCCCCGGCGGCGGCGACTTCTATTTCCGATACGCCGCCGGTAATTTTAGCTTTCATCGCGTCATAGTAGAAATCAGCCAGTTTGAACGCGGCGC
>CAIMFA010000292.1 GCA_903840185.1 uncultured Lentisphaeria bacterium
AGATCGCTTTTGGCCGGCATGTAGCCGATCGGGGTCTTTACGGCATTGATTTCACCGGCAACGCGCTGGATTATCCATTTCAGGACACGGCTGTTTTCGCCGAATCCGGGCCACAGCCATTTGCCGCTTGGCGATTTGCGGAACCAGTTGACGTAGAATATTTTCGGCAGCCTGGACGCATCTTTTGCCTTGGCCCCGGTGTTGAGCCAGTGCGCGAAATAATCACCCATGTTGTAGCCGCAGAACGGCAGCATGGCGAACGGGTCACGTCGGAGCGAACCGATGTTGCCGAACGCCGCCGCAGTCATTTCAGAAGCAATGATGGAGCCCAGGAATGTGCCGTGCTGCCAGTCGAAGGCTTCATGCACCAGCGGCACCACGGAAGGACGGCGTCCGCCGAACAGGATCGCGGATATCGGAACGCCTTTGGGATCCTCCCAGGCGGCGTCAATCACCGGACACTGCCGGGCCGGAGCGGTAAAACGCGCATTCGGGTGAGCCGCCGGAGTCTCAGAAGCCGGAGTCCATTCGTTATTCTTCCAGTCAATCAGTTTTGACGGCTTTTCTTTGGTCATGCCTTCCCACCAGACGGTTTTTTTATCGGGAGTGAGCGCGACGTTGGTGAAAATACTGTTGCCGCGTTCCACTGTCATCATTGCGTTCGGGTTGGATTCCATCGAGGTCCCCGGCGCGACGCCGAAGAAACCGGCTTCCGGATTGATGGCGTACAGACGTCCGTCTTCGCCGAATTTCATCCAGGCGATATCGTCGCCGACACATTCGACTTTCCAGCCGGGCAGCGTCGGAATGAGCATCGCCAGATTGGTCTTGCCGCAGGCAGAGGGGAATGCCGCCGCCACATACTGTTTCTTGCCGTTCGGCGGAGTAATACCAAGAATTAGCATGTGCTCGGCCAGCCAGCCTTCTTCGCGGGCCATTGAGGATGCGATACGGAGCGCCAGACACTTTTTGCCGAGCAGGGCGTTGCCGCCGTAACCGGAACCGAACGACCAGATTTCGCGGGTCTTCGGAAAATGGGAGATGTATTTGGTTTCGCTGCACGGCCAGGCTGTATCCTGCTGGCCGGGCTGAAGCGGCGCGCCGACGGAGTGCATGCAGCGCACCCATTCGCCGTTGCCGAGGATGTCGAGCACAGCTTTGCCCATGCGGGTCATAATGCGCATATTGATTACAACATATTCGGAATCGGTGAGTTCGACGCCGATGTGAGCAATTTTGGAGCCGAGAGGTCCCATGCTGAACGGGATTACATACATGGTGCGTCCCTGCATACAGCCGTCATAAAGCTTGCGCATGGAGACTTTCATCTCAGCGGGATCCATCCAGTTGTTGGTCGGTCCGGCGTCTTCCTTTGTTTCGGAACAGATATAGGTGCGGTCTTCCACGCGGGCTACGTCTGCCGGAACGGAACGGGCGTAATAGCTGTTCGGCGGGTTATCCAGTTTGGTGAAAATGCCTGCTTTAACCAGCTTTCCGGCCATACAGTTGTATTCCTCTTCAGAACCGTCACACCAGTGAATGCCTTCCGGCTTGCAGAGCGCTGCCCATTCTTCAACCCACTCAATGAGCGCATTGTTTTTTGTAGGTATCGCGTTCAGATGTTGTGCCATTAAAGCCTCCTGTTTTTTGTACTTTTTAGATTTTATGAGTAACCATAAGAAAAGTCTGCTTAACCGTCACGCCTGACCTTTTCAGCGCTGCCGGGCAA
>CAIMFA010000293.1 GCA_903840185.1 uncultured Lentisphaeria bacterium
ATGTAACCGGTTATAAGATCGAGAATTTCACTAACTTTAATCCGGCCGACTGCGATAGTGTTTTCTCAGGGAAAACCCCGCTGGAGAATAAAAAACTTGCCCAGGGCTCATATATTCTGATCTTTACAAAGGCGGATATGCCGGAAATCCGCTATCCTGTTCAAATCGTCCGGGGAAAAGTCGAAAGTATAAGATTGCAGATTCCAGCTGAAATTCCGGCTGGAATGGCATATATCCCTGCTGGAACAATCTCGCTGGAATCTCAAAGCGGCGACCCTCAGATCAACAGGCACAAAGTATTTGTGCCCGGTTTCTTCATCAAGAAACGTGAAGTTTCTTTTGGCGAGTATCTGAATTTCTGGAAAAGCCTTTCCAACCAGTCTGACCGCAGAAAATACATGGGAAAATACATTTCCGACAATGAAGACCGCAGTTACATGAACCTCTGGGATAAGGACGGCAATCTGCGTGAACCGTTCACTCCGGACGCGCCTGTCGTGGGGATTACCGGCATGGCGGCAAAAGCTTATTGCGCCTGGCTTTCCGGGCAGACAAAAACGGAATGCCGGCTGCCGACTAATTACGAATGGGAAAAAGCTGCGCTGGGAGTCGCCGGGCGAAGTCTCGGATTCAACGGACAAAACAGCAACTGGCTGGCGGAATCCGGCCAGTCGCATAGTAAAACAAACCCGCAGCTCAATCCGGATGAAGTTTCCATATTCGGGATTTATGATACGGTCGGTTCTATCGGCGAATTTACGACAATCAGTCTTCCCGGAGTCAAAGGATTCCAGATCCGCGGCGGAAATACACTCAGCGGCCATATCTCTATTTATCACTCATTTGCCAGCTTCTCCAATGGGGCGTCAAGCAATGACATCGGCTTCCGCTACGTTATACCGATGAAAACTCCAAGGCAGGCCGCTCCCTTAGAAAAAGCAGCAGACGGCGAATAGTATTCGGGAAAAGCAGTCCGGCGTGAACAGATTATCAGCGCCTGGGAGCGGAACGGTCACTTGGCGTTCTTGAGTTCATTGATGATATCAATGGTCTTTTCGCGGATGCTCTGCAAATGTCCGATAAAGTCGTTGATTTTGTGTTCAAGGTTGGGCTGTTTGTTTTTCACATTGCGCAGCGCGCCGACCAGTTCGTTGATATCCGCCAGCACCCGTTTGGCCAGGCTTATTTTCAGCGGACGCATGTCGTCGATGTCAATTCCGAGCATATCGGCGCAGCGGGACAGCTGTTTGCCCATAAGACAAATTACCGTCAGCCCGTCTTTCAGGTTGGCGGTTCTCAATTCAGAGGCGAATATGACATTCCATTCACTGGCTATTTTCTCAAGCTGAACAAAAATATCGGCGCCTTTTTTCTGTTTCCAGTCGCCGCCGATCAGAAAGTCATCATCGTCTTCAAAAAAACTTTCCCCAAACACAAAACCGCTCCAATCCGCGTTGGTTGGAACCAGGTCCGGCTGGGCCATCAATTTTTTCATGATGATGTCCTCTTCGCCGGGCAGATCCATGCAAAGCGGCAGCTCCTGGAAATATCGGCTGATCCGCTTCTCATCACGCCGGATCTCGCGTTCCCAGTTATATTCGTTCCACTGTTTGTTGTCTGAGTGATTTTTCATGTCGGTTTCGACTTATACTTTTGTTTTCTTTACTTTTGACTTCTTTTCCAAAGTCTTTATTGCTTCCACCCTGGGGGCGTCTCCCCACAGGCTTTCAAGCTGATACCGGGCGCTTGCCTCCGGCGTCATTACATGTACCAGAACTGAACTGTAGTCCAGCAGAATCCATTGACTGGCGGTAGTTCCCTCGCGATGAGGGATAATCCCGTATTTGTCTTTAAGAGACTTTTCAATCTTATCCGTAACTGCTCTCAGGTGCGGTTCCGAATTGGCAGTGCATAGTACAAAGTAGTCAGCGATTACTGTTAAATCCGTAACTTTCAGCGTTATAACATTTTCAGCTTTCCTGTCTTCGGCTTCCGCAACACAGACTGCGGCGATGTCTTCTGCACTGACATGTTTTTTTTCAGTCATATGGCTGTTCCTGTCTTTCCTTTATTTTTCTAAGCTTTTATAAAGCCCGTTATTTATAATATATTCTTTTACGTCCCTATATATTAGTTTATCCACTTTTTCGTTTTTTGCTATCATTTTTCTGATTTCCGTCGATGATATTTCAAAAAAAGGCAGTTTCATGACGGTTTTAGCCAGTTTTACGGCAATATCAGCGTCCCAGTATTTGCGTAGATCCGCAACCGAAGGCATCTCGCCCATACGCGGATAAGTCAATATTTCCCAGCGCCTGACCAGCTCCCCGGCCATGTGCCAGGAATGCAGTTGCAGCAGACTGTCGCTGCCCAGCATCAACTGCAGCCGGTCTGAAGAAAACTCCCGCTCCAGTGCCGACATCACGTCAAATGTATAGGAAGGAACCATTCCCAGGCGGGACTCAATCTCGGATATCTCAACCCCCGGCATTGTGCCGACAGCCAGCCGGAGCATCGCCAGACGGTGACGGTACGGCGTTACTGGCAGCCCGAACTTATGCGGCGGACTGAAAGTAGGCACAAACAGCACTTTGCCGGTATAGCCTGACGCTATCACCTGTGCCGCCAGTCCAGTGTGACCGTTATGGGGAGGGTCGAAAGTCCCGCCGAAAAATGCAATCCGCATGTTAAAATTCCTGTTGCTATTGAATTACCGTTTCATGTGCATTATTTTAAGCACGTTTTTCAAGTTGGCAAGCCGGATAGAGCAAAAACAGCATAAATAGTTTTGAAAACATCATGAATAACATTTATTTCAGCGGCAGCCCGGTCTTTCAATCCGCTGTCCGGATAGTTGACAAACTCCGGGCGGCCGGGCATGCCGGCTATTTTGTCGGCGGCGCGGTTAGGGATATGCTGCTGGGCAGAACTCCGAAAGATATTGATATCGCCACTTCCGCCACGCCCGAACAGGCGGCGGCAATATTCCCCCGCCATCACAAGATCGGCGTTTCGTTCGGCATCCTGATGATCGTGGAGGACGATATCCCCTTTGAACTGGCGACTTTCCGCGAAGAGCGCGAATACGCCGACGGCAGGCATCCGGAAGTGGTCAAATACACTGACAACCCGGAACTTGACGCAGCCAGGCGCGACTTTACCATCAACGGCATGTTCTATGACCCTGCGACTGGCCGGATACTTGACTTTACCGGCGGGCAGCGCGACCTGGAAAAAGGGATTGTCAGAACCATCGGCAGCGCTGAACAGCGCTTCTCGGAAGACTACCTGCGCATGCTCCGGGCGGTGCGCTTCTCCACCCGCCTGGGGTTCGAGCTTGACCGCGAAGCCGCGGACGCGATCATGAAACTGAAACATAATATCAGCAGCCTGTCGGCGGAAAGAGTCCGCGATGAATTGAACCTGATGCTGACCGGCGGCGCTCCTGCCGCGGCGGTCCGGTTGCTGCATCAGCTGGGACTGCTGGAACTGGTGCTGCCGGAAGTCGCGGCTATGGACGGTGTGCCCCAGCCGAAACAGTTTCATCCTGAAGGTGATGTGCTGATCCATACGCTGCTGATGCTTGACCACATGCCGCTGCCTGGAATCGAACTGGCATGGAGCATTCTGCTGCATGACGCCGGCAAACCGGCAACGCTTTCGATCGGTGAAGACGGCATCGAACATTTCTACCGCCATGAGGAGGCAAGTGCTGCAATCGCCGAAAGCTGCCTCAACCGGCTGAAGTTTTCCCGCAAGGAGATAGATACGGTCGTCCATGCGGTAAAGAACCACATGCGTTTTGCCATGGTTGACAAAATGCGTCCGCCGAAGATTAAGCGGCTCATCGCCGAGGACGACTTCCCGCTCGAACTGGAGCTGCACCGCTGTGACTGTATATCCAGTCACAGCAAACTCGGTAACTATCTGCTGCTGCTGGACATGCTGCACCTGTCCGGCGGCGAAACCGCGCTTCCGGAACCGCTGGTCAACGGGCGCGACCTGATGGCCGCCGGCCTGAAACCGGGGCCGCAGATGGGCAAAATACTCCACCAGATCGCGGAAATGCAGCTTGCCGGTGAAATCGGCACGAAAGCGGACGCCATAGCCTTTGCCATGCATTCAGGAGTCGTTCAAAAATAACTGGAACTTTCTACTGTGGTCTCCGGGGAACTTCCAGTTCCGCCGCTTCGTTACAAAGCGCCACAGCTTTGCTCCTCACCGGCGAAGCCGGAATTTCTCCCGGATACCTGCGTATAAAAATACCACTTATTCCTTCACAACTCCTTCCTGCCGGATTTATCTATCGAAAATAAATAAATTTCCCGATTTCAATATATTGTTTCCTGATTTTCCAATTGCAAAAAGCTTGCGTTTGAGATATAATACAATTAGGATACGTTTAACCGTAAAACCGGAGGTCAAAATGAAAAAGACAAATTTTACA
>CAIMFA010000294.1 GCA_903840185.1 uncultured Lentisphaeria bacterium
ATGATTTCTCATTTTCAATTTTCAACTTTCAATTTTCAATTGCTGTTTTTTACTATTAGTGTTTTTGTCAACAAAAATTGTGAAATCAGTCTCAAGCGAGGCGGTAAAGTGCAGTTTATAAACTTAGGTTTTTAGGCGGTAAAATTGGGAGTTACGATGAATGACGGGCTTCATGAGCTAAAAAATATTTTCATTCTTTTTTTGCTAGGATTTTGCTGTAGTCTATTGACATTTTTAAATTAATGTACTATACTCTTGTTTATAGAGGTATTACCTTTATGATTGAAAGGTATCATCATAAAACTATTTTAGAGAACTATTATGGGTAAATCTAGCGATTTTAGATCTGATTTTTTCAAATGGATTCGAGACGGTGTATATGGATTGGGGGAAAAGTTGCCATCAGAAGCGCGTCTATCTGAAGAACTCGGAATCTCCAGAGTAATGATTCGTGAAGGACTGGCGATGCTGGCTGAACAAGGTTATGTTGTACGCCGTCATGGAGCAGGCACATTTGTAACTGAACAATTGCCGTGTGCGAAGAGTAATAGCGCTCGCATTGTTGCGGCGTGGGTACCATCTTCTCGCAGTGCAATCGGGGCGTATGGGCGCATTGTAGACGGAATAGAAGAGGAGCTTTATGAAAGAGGTTATACCTTTGTATTGTGTAATCATCGCAACGAGCAGAAACGTGCGGAGGATTATCTGAAAAAATTGACATCCAGCGGAATCTGCGGCATTCTTTACATTCCGATGGAAGTTGATAATTATCGCGAACAGAATCTTGCAATTATTCGTCGTATCGAATCTTATAATATCCCGGTAGTGCTGCTGGACAAAGCGCTTTCAACAGAGGATTTCAGCCGTTTTGACTATGCTGGAACTGATGGTTTCGATTCTATGCGCAGCATAGTGAATTATCTGGCTAAACTCGGGCATCGAAAGATTGCCTACATTGGTTCACGCCCCGGTTATACTTCCGAGCAGCGATATCGTGGTTACGAAGAGGGGATGTTCGATAACAATCTTAAGATCGACCCGCAATACATCAGGCATAAACCTCTTTTTGTTGTCTCGGAAGAGGAGGGAAAAGCGGAAATCGAAGAACTGCTTGTGCTGAAAGAGTTACCAAGTGCAATTGTCTGCTTGCATGACATTATCGCCCGTAATGTTTGTGCGGCGATCCAAAAGTCCGGGTTGTCTATTCCTGGCGACATCAGCGTAACAGGATTCGACGATTTACCGTTTGCAGAATATCTTAATCCAGCGCTGACTACGGTTCGTCAACCTTTCGGATTACTAGGAAAGACCGGGGTTGAACTTTTGCTTAAAAAAGTTGCTGGCGAATCTTCCTGTCGCGAGCAGCGTACTATTGCCAATACAATCGTTTATCGTAATACCTGTGCTGCTCCATCAGGACGATAGCAGCCAGCATACATTCACACGCTGGCATCTTATAAATGCGAAAGATTTATCAAATGAAAATAATTATGAAAAATTTATCAGGACTTCTCATTTTTAGCTTGCTGTTTATCGGACAAATTCTCAATGGCGAGGATAGTTTTAATTTGAACCCTGTTAAGATTGACCTTAAGAGCGGTGATGGATCAGTTACTATAAATGATGCAGACGGAAGCTCTCAAAAAGTTATCCGGGTTGCTAATCTCCAACCCTCGCTATATTGTTCGCTGATTTTTAACCCGAACATACCATATAACGATGAGTTAATGTTGAGATTTGACTTCAGAACCAAGTCAGATAAACCTCGAAAAGTCGGTTATCTCGGAGTGAATGTTTCAACCAATACAAAGAAAACTTTTTTTCTCAGCCTCGATAATTCTACAGAGTGGAAAGCTGAAAAGATACTGTTCACACAACTTAAACCAGTAAACGGGAAACCGTTTACCAGCGGAGATTTAATCACAGAAATCGTTATCTATTCCCGTGCCGCTGGAGATGACAATGAGTCAAAAAATTCCATGACTTTGGAGATAGCCAATCTTGTCATACGCAAGGCCGCATTGCCGCCGACGGTTAGTAAAGATAAACCTTTTTCGGAAAATTTTAATCAGCTCAACTCGCTTGATAATTTGGGCTTTCTCGGGACCCGTGGAAATGAAAAAATAGAGTTGATCAGCCGCGAAGCCGGAAATCAGGCACTGTGTGTAACCAATATCGTGCCTGGACTTTATTGTAATTTAGTACTGCAATCCACCATTCGCTATCAGCCTGGACTCGCGGTTTCATTTCTGCACCGTGAACGCGGGAATAATGGCAGGAATCTTCTCTATCTGGGGCTCAACGTAAAGGCCGATGACGGAAGTCTCTATTATTTCAATCTACCGATTGGAAAGGATTGGACGAAATCATCTTTCCGCATTGACGATATGGTTCCTGCTTCAGGCAAAGCGCTGTCAAGTAATATGACAATCACTGAAATCACCTTTTATATTCGCACAGCAGGCGATTCAGAGGCTGAAAAGAATCTTATGGCACTAGAACTTGACGATCTTGTTATCGAACTGAAAGCCCCTCGGATTCCTGTTTCCGGAATTACTCCTCCGTTTTTTAACTGGAGTGACGCAAACATAGTTACACTGGAATATTCACTTGATCCATTATTTGTTGAAGGTAAAACGTTTTCTGCCGTTTGCGACCGCAACTTTTTCACGCCACCCTCCACTCTTGAGCCGGGAATCTGGTACTATCGATTAAAAAAGTCTGATGGATCGTATACGGATCGCAAACAAGTTGAAATCCCATCTTCTGCAAGCCGCTTTATCTTGCCTCCGCTTAACGTTACTGCGATTACCAGTCGTCCGCGTCCTTGGTTAATTGCCAAGCCCAAACTTTCTGATGCAGAAAAAGAAAAAACGCGGGAACGCATTGCAGAAATCCAAAAACATCCTATTGCCGACTCCCCCCCTACCTATCAGGAAGTGGCAAATCAATACTCCAGTTGGATAGTCTGGATGGAAAAAGTACAAAATCAACTAGTACTGCCAACAGGCAAAAATCTTCAGGAGCTAGCCGAACTTTACATTGCGCTTAATCGCGATCAGGAAGTTGAAAAAGCGTTAAAATCCAGCCTCATGAAAATTGTAAGCTGGAACCCAAAAGGTGGCAGTTCGATGGAGGCAGGAGACATTGGGGCCTATCACATTTTGCGCGGACTGAACTATGCATATGATGCCCTGCACGATCAACTTTCTGTTGCCGAGCGCGTCAAAATACGACAAATAATCTTGACTCGCGGCCGTGATTTCGCTAAAAAATACCTTCCATTTCCAAGTAACACAAATATGGAATATAACAATCACGCATGGTTGTGCGTATTTGGTTTCGGAGAATCCGGTTTTGCCATGCTTGGAGAAGAATCTGAAGCAGAAATCTGGGCAGATTTTTCAAAACAGCTTTTCAGCGGAATCTTTCTCGCTGCGCAAGGGTACGATGGCGACAATAACGAGGGAATCGGATATTGGGTTTACGGGGTCAATTTTATCAAGGAATATGCCGACATGCTTAAGATGGTTTCCGGCATCGATCTTTATCAACATCCATGGTTAAAAAAGACAGTTCGCTTTCCTATTTACACCGCCCCGCACAACTCATTTGGAGTTGCGTTCGCCAACACCGGCAATCCTAACCATGCAGTTCACGGCCCGTTGCGCTGGGGAAAAACACCGCAATTGATCCAGTCTTTAGCTCAAAACACCCATGATCCTTACGCATTGTGGTATGGATTGGCAACGGAGCCAATGGGACAATTGACTCCTCGAATTCCGGTAGATATTCCACAATCGATCCATTACCGGAATATTGGCTGGGCAATCATCAATACGGAGCTCGCCGACGGATTACGCAATGTCATGGTTGCAACGCGGAGCGGTAAGTTTTTCGGAGGACACCAGCAGGAAGATCAAAATAGTTTTATCATCAATGCTTACGGGCAGAAACTGGCTATTGATTCAGGTTATTACGATTATTACGGCAGCCCTCATTTTAATGAATATTCTACCAAAACGGTTGCACATAATTCACTCTTAGTCAACGGACTCAATCAAGATTCACGCAAAGTGGATGCCGAATGTAAGATTACAAGATTTTTTGACAGCGTCTCAACTGGTTATTGCGTTGGAGATGGTTCCAGTCCGGCTATGTACAATGGACTTTTGAAACAATGGTTTCGCCGGATTGGGTTTATCAAGCCTAATTTTGTAATTGTTCATGATCTTGTACAAGCAGCGGCTAGTCCTGTCGAGCTTACATGGCTGTTTCACTCTGCGCATCCGATTACAATTTTGGATCATTCATTCCAACTAACCACGGAAAATGAGGCTTTCGGAATCTCCGTCAAGCCCACTTCTCTCAAAAGCAAATTCATTCTGCCACGCGAATTAAAGCTTAACGTTAACGAGGGTTATCCTGTTCAACCGACAGATCGAAATAATCATGTGTTGAAAAATATTGTAAAAGAGTGGACTCTTCGCGCTACAGTCGAAGGTTTTGCCAATGGAAATATTTTTAATTTGCTCGCTATCGAACCATCAGGAGTTGCCCCGGCTGAATCATCCGAAATAGCCGTGTCTAACGGCGTTGGTCTGGCAATCAAAATCCCTGGAACGGAATATACTGTAATGAGCCGTAATCTAGGCTCCAGCGAGCAGATGAGTTCCAGCGGTCTCCTATGTGACGGTGAGTTCATATGGATATCCAGTTCAACATCTGGGCTCATTAGCATGAGCGCAATTCAAACAACGCGGATCGTTTATCAGGGGCTGGAAATTTTCAGTTCCCCGATTCCTATTGACTTCTCGCTTACACAAAATATTGATGGAACAATCTTTGAAGCGCAGGCCGACAAAAATATCACTATTATGGCGGCTGATTTCCACCAGGGGAAGTGGATGAAGCATCAACTTGATATTTCGACTGATTCCCCTGTTGTAATACTCCGCGGCGACAAAAAGAAACTGCTTTCCGGAGCGATAGCGCCTTTGACAATAAACGATCATAGTTTTGAAGGTTATGCGATTCGCGAGAGTGCAACTAGACTCAATTACCATTGGGGCACGCTTGAACTGCATGAATCTGCAAACTATCGAATCGCTCTGGATGCGTTTCAAGGAGAAGGAGTGCCGCACTTAATTATCGACGGAATCCTGCGTGAACTTCGTAAAAGCGGCGACAATTTTGAAACCGAAGCAACACTAGCCAAGGGAGCACATTTTTTGATCGTCAACGGCTATGGTACAATTAAACAAATCCGTTGTTCTATTTCCCAACCATAAATTAAGGAGAAAATAAAATATTAACAAATCCGTTGTTCTATTTCCCAAC
>CAIMFA010000295.1 GCA_903840185.1 uncultured Lentisphaeria bacterium
AAATGGGGATCATCGAATCAGCCATCGGACGTTCGCAGCAGGAACGGCTCTCCCGGTATCTCAGTTCTTTTATCGTCGGAGCAATGATCTGGCGACGCCCGGCGTCAGGAAATATGTCATCACGTTTTTCAGATATTTTCTGGCGACAGAGTCTTCATTTATCCGTTTGGTGGCGCTGATCTGGGAGAAGATCATTTCGCCGCTGCCGACTTTGACTTCGCACAGCACCGGTTTAATGCTGTCATTGTCCATGAATGCGGCAGTCGGCGCTACCGCGATTAGGCCGATGTCCAGCGGTGAAATTGCATAATCATACATCAACCCTTTGGAACCGCTCCAGGAATCCAGATCATTCTGAACCAGGCCGGTGAACGCCGGATGGCCCGGCACGGACATGGAGACCAGCGTGGCTGAACTGCCGGAAGTGATGCTGTAGTTGGCGAAGAACGGAATCTTCCCGCACATCGACTGCTCAAAACAAAGCAGTTTGCCGCCGTCTTTCACCCACTTGTAGATATCTTCCCCGGCATCAATCAATTTCTTGTCGAAACTATTGGCTCCGATAATCAGATATTTATAATCGCGAAGCTGCGCAAAATCCTTGAGCTGTTCCGCCTTGACCCCGAACGCCTTCAATACTGTACCGGTACTTTCACCGCTCAACCCCTTAAACACATCTCCTGCTGAATCGTACAGCGCGATCTTTTCGGCAGCCGCGATCTTTTCGGAACTGATCACTGTCATGGCATAGGAATTGTCGCCGACACGCTTACCGTTTTTAAACAGGAAAAGCTCAAGTTGTCCGCGTTTTATGTCCTGAATTTTCGGAACCGTATATCTGAGCATCTGCGATTTCTGTTCCACCCCCCCCAGCGTGCCGAAATTCATTTCCGGCAGCGTTGTAACTTCGCCGCCCAGACGAAGCTGCGGCACGACTTTGAATTCAGCACCTTCATTCAGGTCGTTGGTGACAAACACTTCCACTTCCTGCCTGGAACCCGGCAGCGGATGCAGATTGAATACTCCCGCCGTCACCAGCGTTGGATTGTAAAGCCGTTCCAGTTCGAATTTCAGCGGCAGCGCCACCCACAGGTTCTTCTTTGCATCCATCGGGCCTGTCAGCCCATAGTAATTTCTGGTGCCATCGCCGCCGCCGTTACTGGTCCCGTTGGCAATCACATCATACCACATCGCATTCGTGTGACCGCCGATGCACTTTACCCCGGCGCGACGGTATATTTCCACCGGACGTTTGAAGTGCATATATGCAAAATTATCTCTGCATTCATATTCATTCAAATACTGACGCGGCGACGCATAATTCATCTTTCCGCGGAGAAAATAGCCTACCTCCGCCGCCGGACTGCGCAGAAATTCAATGTACTTAGTTTTGAATTCCGGCGTGGCCGGATCCATCAGAAATGCATCCCATAACTGCTTAGTCACCCAGCGGTAACGGATATTGTCGCCGGGAACGCCGTATTCGCAGTCAATTTTCGGTTTAGGTGTTTTATATGCCCTGGCGGCGACTTCGGCATAGTTATTGATGTGGGCGATATTATCCTGCCATGAGCTGGTTTCAGCTCCGCGGTACTGATGATCGTCCAGCACGTCGGTACGCTCTTTCAGGACTCCGGAACTCATCGCCTCCAGTGTCTGGCGTCCGGTGGACGAACATACCGGACGGTCCTGCTTGTCCAGCTCCTTCACTTTCCCATATAAATAATCGAGTTTTTTAGAGTAGTAACGGCCGGTATGTCCTTCATACAGTTCATTACAGAACGACAGCATGCAGAAACTGGGATGCGAGTAATAACTCAGCAGGAATTTTTCAATATGCTGCCAGGCTTTCTGAGCATTGTCAATTTTCTGATCTTCAAACCCTTCCATATAGCCGTTCTGAAATCCGTCCCAATCCACATACACTCCCATACCGATCTCATCGCAAAGCAGGAAGAATGTCTCGCTGCGCATCCCCGGACCTGAATGCGGACGTATCATATTGACGTTCAAATCTTTAAACAGTCTGATCACTTTTTCCATGAAGCCGTCTTTATTGTACAGCAGATCCTGGTTCACCCAGGAATCAAAAGTGTACATGCGCGGCTTGAATTTTTTACCATTCAGATACAGCCACTCGCCTTCAGCTTTGAATTCGCGGAACCCGAAACGCTCCGCGCCGATGGCATTGCCTTTGCCGTCCTTCAGCGTCAGCATGTACAGGTGCGGATTTTCCGTACTCCAATATACCGGGTTGTCAATTATTATTTCGCCGAGATTCACCCAGCTTCTGCCTGAATTCAGCTTTACCGGCTGTAACTCCTGAGTGGCGACGACTTTTCCGCCTTTCCAGTCACTGATTTCCGCCGTAATTCTTTCATCCGCCGCTTTACACGAAGCGTTAATCATTTCCGCTTTCACCGCAATCGCATTCTGCTTGAACAGCGGCGTAACCAGCATTTTACAGGAATAAACCTCCGATGTAACAATCAGCAGCCTCACCGGTTCGTACAGACCGCCAATATTGCGGCGCCAGTATTCCTTGTGGCCCGGATAGTCGTACACCCTGACCGCCAGCGTATTATTCCCGGCGGTTACATAAGGCGTAATATCATATTGAACGCTGTTGATCCGGGCATATTCCCGCGCTCCCGCTTTCTGCCCGTTTATCCATACTTCGATTTCGCTGGCGGCGCGGCGGAAATCCAGCACGATTCTCCTGCCGGCGGCAAGCTGTTCCGGCTTCAATTCAAAACTGCGCCGGTACCAGCCGATTCTGCCAGTGACAAAATCCTGACTCTGCGCCATGCCCGGGTCGGCCTGATACCAGCTCCACGGCACCAGTTTATTATTCCAGGATGAATCATTGAACTCTTTCTTGAAATATCCGTCCTTCAAACCAGCATCGTCCGGTGGATTGAGGTCTTTATCCGGAGTTCCGGTGACTTTCAGTTTCCATACGCCGTCCAGAGAAATCTGTTCCCAGTCCGGAGGAATCACCGGAACCAGCAAACCGCCTTTGTTCTGCGCCTGCGGAAACACAACTTCCTGATATGCCTTTTCTTCAGGCATGGACAACTGGGCCATGCCGGTCAGCGCGGGAGTCGCGGCCAGCGCCGCCGCACAAAGAATCATTGCATGCTTAAACATTGCTCATCCTTTATATCAAAATATTATTATTTCAGCCCCTGCCAGAATCTCTTGCCTTCAGGCGTATTATCGCTGGTCGGAATATCTTTCATCCTTTTATAGCCGACGTGACCGTCACCATACAGCACATTAATCCCTTGCGCATGCAAACCGCCGTTCATGTTAAAATAGCCGAAAGCCAGCATATAATCAGTTAATATGTAGGAATTGGCGTACAGATTACCGATATCCGCTGTCAGCATGGCGTCGGACAAAGTCTGAACACGCGTTATTTTCAGCCACTGTTTGTTTATATTTATGCTGTCATATGTGGGACTGCCGCCAAGGAACCAGCTCATGCCGTAGGAGATCGGATAGGGCCTGGTAACCCCGACAGAGAATTTATAAGTAGTCGTCTGGACCGGGCAATGAAATATGGTGCCGAATTCACCGCGATTGCCATTGGTGCCGTACCAGATATAATTATTCATGGCCTGATGGCCGTCGCCGCCAGGGCAGGCCCCGGTTTTATCCAGCGGCTTGCCGCTGGACATAGCATACAGCATATTGCTCCAGTAATACCCGTATTCACAAACTGAGGATTTGGGCAGATAGCTGTTATAATCATTGGTATAGCCGGCAAAGGCCGTGCCGATTTGCTTCTGATTGCTCGCACAGGATATGGTTCTGGCTTTATCCCGCGCCTTATTCAGCGCCGGGAGCAGCATTGCGGCCAGAATCGCGATGATTGCGATCACGACCAGGAGTTCGATGAGTGTAAAATTTGACCTGCCGGACCGGGAACTTTTCTTAAACATAAGCTACCTCTTTGTTGGTTATTTGTTATGGAAACTTTTTACATATATATAATGCCGTATTGACGGCATAAACATCACGGTTTAAGCCCCTGCCAGAACTGTTTCCCACCCCTCAAATTGTTGTCAGTTGGAATGTCCTGCTTCCTTTTATAAGCGACATGACCGTCGCAGTATAGTACATTAAGTCCTTGAGCATGCAATCCGCCGTTCAAATTAAAAAAACCGTACCCCATCGGGTAAGTATTCCATAGCCAGGCATCGCTATACAAACCGCCTAATTCCATCGCCAGCATAGCTTCGGATAAAACCTGTAATCTGGTTATTTTCAACCACGGTTTAGTTATATCCGTGCTGCTGTATGCAGGAGAACCGCCAAGAAACCAACCCATACCATATGATATCGGGTTAGGTTTCGTACCCGCTCCGCTGTTGGTGTAGGTCACCGTCTGGGACGGACAATGAAACATAGTACCGGCTTCCCTAGTGTTGCCTGTGCTGCTGTAACCAATATAATTATTCATTGCCTGATGGCCATCGCCGTTAGGACAGGCACCAGTTTTATTTAATGGCTTGCCGCTGGTGGCGGCATACAGGAAATTACTCCAGTAATATCCGTATTCGCAAATTGAAGATTTGGGCAAATAACTGTCATAGTCATTGGTGTAGTTCATAAATGCCGTTCCGATTTGCTTCTCATTGCTGGAACAGGACGCGGTTTTGGCTTTATCCCGCGCCTTATTCAGCGCAGGGAGCAGCATTGCTGCCAGAATAGCGATGATAGCGATCACGACCAGGAGTTCTATGAGTGTAAAATTTGACCTGCCGGACTGGGTATTTCTCTTAAACATAAGCTACCTCCTTGCTGGTTGCCTGTTTCTCTTTTTTCTGGTATTCATTATAAAGTTTTTTTGCATGTGTCAGGCCGTTCGACCTGAACTGGACGAACAGCTTGAGCGCTGTTTCCACTTCGTCCGCCGGCATCAGTCCCGCGTAAATGTTTCTCAAACCGGATTCCAGTATTTTCAACCGGTTTTCCAGATCGGTAATCGTCCGCTGATAAGCCTGCCCTTGACGCAACACATAACCGCCGGTGGACAGATGAATGCCGGAAACGCCAAGTACTACCAGGCGCGCCGACTTCGACAGCGGACGAAACTCAAGCGCGACAATCCTCTTTTCCGGATGCGGATTCTGCCAAACGGTCATATAGCCGGAAATCCGGTTGGATTCTTCATTATAGCTGGACCAGGTTGCGATACCTTCCGGCAGCGCTTTAGGGTGTCCCCACCAGTCGGCGGTATTGACTCCGCTTACGAATTTATAATCTCCGGATGCACCGTCGCCATACAGGATTTTCATGCTTGCAACACTGGTATTTGCCGGTGCCTGGTAAGCGGTGCTAAAAAAAGCGATAGCGTCAAAATAAGCATTGACCTTAAGCGGAGAAATTTGCTCGTCAGCCGCTATGCGGATATAGGCCTCGGCATCCGGATCCGGCAGATAAAATTTTATGCCGCAGAATTTCTGTTCGCCGGACGGAGTCCGGAATGGCGCCGCCGTTGCCGGCATACAGTTTGCCACCGAGCTGTTCGCGGCAGCGGACAAATCCAGCGGGCGGCTCTCACCGGCAAAATCCGCACTGTAAATGTTCTCCTTCAATGTTCTCAAGTCATGGTCAAAAAGATTCATCGACGCGGTTATCTGCAGCAATTTCATGTAATCATGGACCAGCGGCGTTGCCGCTGCTCCGGCAGATTCCGTGACCGCCGTCCCCGGCCTGACATCATGATAAACGGACTCATCCAGCGCAATCAGCTTATCGGCAAATGACTTGGGTTGACCAAGAAATGATGCGACAAAGCGTTCCATGAATTCGGCATAGCGTTCTTCACGGACATGCCATGAAAAATCAGCGCCGGCCGCGATTCCCTGCCATGCGCCGGCCACCGGACCATTATTGTTCCAGTAGGTGATCAGTAAGCCTTCGCCATGATTTGCCAGTACCGTACTGGCAAAAGTCTTGTTATTTTCAAATCTGAACTTGAATGAACTGAGCGGGCTGCGCCCGCCATTCTCCTCGCTGGCTGCGGTACCGGCAATGCATTTGAAACCTTTATCCTTGAAGAATTTGAAATACGGATAAGGGTGACATCTGCCTGTTTCATCCTGACGCCAATAGCGTTCGAACAGTTTTTTTCTGGCTTCGTCGCAAACGCCTTCCGGGTTGACTTCACCGCAAGGGGCTTCCAGATATCCCTCATTGCCGCAGTAACGCCAGTCGTTGATCATGATATCGCGCGGAAATTCCGCCAAATCTTCCGGATATTTAAGCAGCATGTCTCCCCATATAATGGGGATCCTGCCCTGCGCAATAATCCACCTGGACAAATCTGAATAGTATTTGGTGAAAAGTTTTGCCAGTGCGGCTTTATCCGCATACTTCTGACATTCAGGGCAGAAACCGCCCTGCCGGAAAACTTCATCGCCGGTGATGTGCGCATATCTGGAGTCTGGGTGAAATTCCAGCACCTCCGACCAGAGGTCCTGCATAAATTGAAGCGTTGCCGGATTGCTGGCGCACATTTCCGAGATATGGTCAGGCAACTCTTTCAAATGCGCGTATTCTTTGTGTATCAGATACCGTTCGGCGTGGCCCAGAGAGTCCAGCAGCGGAATGACCTCGATAAAATTATCGCGGGCGGTTTGCAGCAGTGACTGTAGCTCAGCCCTGGTATAGGCATTAGGATGACAGATGCCGTGATGCTTCCGCCACGGAAAGCGGTTATCGTATTCCAGCACCAGCGTGTTCAGCTTAAAATTGCTTAAATTCGCTATAACTTTTTTCGCATATTCAGCAACCGGCATATAGCCGTCACCCAGGGTAATATGAAAGCCGCGCATCTTAAGGTCAGGCCAGTCGGTAATCTCGGTCGTCCTGATTGCAGCTCCCCCCGCCAGAAGCTGCCGCAGGGTCTTAAGTCCGTAAAACGCGCCGCGCTCATCGCCGGCCTGTATCTCAATCCGGTCTTCACGGATGCTTAAACGATATGCTTCCCGCTGAATTTCCAGGTCGGCTGAACCGGAAATATTCGCCGTAACCGGCTTGATCTCCAGTAAAGTCTTAAGCCCGGTTTCTCCAGCCAGCACCGCAACCT
>CAIMFA010000296.1 GCA_903840185.1 uncultured Lentisphaeria bacterium
AGATTCTTCTGACGTGCATACGGGTCATTTCTTCGAGATTATCCGGGTAGGTCAACTCGTTTTCGGCTTTCAGGCTGGCCTGCATGGCGCGATGTTCGGCGATGATTTTGCCGAAATCCTGCTCGTCTAGGACAAACGCCCGTTCCAGAATATTGAAAAGTTCGCGGACATTGCCGGGGTAATCGTAGGCTTGCAGTGCGGCGATCTGTTCAGCTTCCAGCCGGCGGCGGTGTTTTTTCAGCCAGTAGCCGTTCGCAATATCGCTGATGTCATTCAGATGTTCGCGCAAAGGCGCAATCCTGATTTGAATTACATTCAAGCGGTGAAACAAGTCCTCCCTGAATTTTCCATCCCGCACCATTTTCGGCAGATCGCGATTGGTGGCGGTAATCAACCGGACGTCAACTTCGACTTCCTCTTTTTCGCCGACTCTGGAAAAACGCCCGCCTTCCAGCACCCTGAGCAGCAAGCCTTGGGTTTCCGGCGGCAGTTCGCCGATTTCATCCAGAAATAGCGTGCCGCCGTCGGCCTGTTCAAAAATACCCAGTTTCCGTTCGTTCGCCCCGGTAAACGCTCCTTTTTCGTAACCGAAGAAACGGCTTTCAAGCAGGCTTGAAGTAACGCCTGCGCAATTGAACGCGATAAACGGCTCATTATTGCGCGGCGATTTATTGTGCAACTGCAAGGCGACGGTTTCCTTGCCGGTACCGCTTTCGCCATAAATCAGCACCCTGGCTTTGTCTTTCGGCGCTATGCGGTTGATCTTATCCAGCAGTTCGCGGATAACTTTGCTCTTGCCCGCCAGTTCCCGGTTGCCGTAGCGTTTAAAATGGTCTATCATATTATTTTCCGAAGAGGTCCATTTGCTTGCCAGATCATTTCCGGCAAGATGCCGAATCGCATTGGAGTAGGCGGCTGTATCCTGATAATTGCGATAAACGTACATGGCGGCATCCAGAAGTTGTTCATACGCCTTGCTGTCCGGAGTCCGGCAGGCAATATATTTGGCGATATCGTCATAGGGCAGATTATAAACTTTGCTGACCGCCGAAGTAATACCGTCATTGCCAGCAATGCGGATAATCAAATTGTCACGTACCGCGTCAGGGCAATTCTCCGGCAGTTCCAGCGCGCTGATCCATGAAACTTTCACCCCTTTAGTTTTAAGTGCTTTCAAAGCTTGAGCCAGAAGCTCGACGTCTCCGGTCAAACCAACCCCCAGTATGACAATCTCCTTGTAACCGGAGACTTCCCGCAAAAATTCAGGCAGCCGCCTGGTGCTGCATCCCGCAACATCAGCTTTTTTAAAGTGTCGCAGCGCCAGAGCGGCGGCCACGGCATAATCTTTCCATCCCCATCCGGTTATTATCAGAGTATCCATAATATGAGCAATCTCCTGAATTTGACTACTTGCTGTTCTAAATTTAATCTATCACCGCATATTGCTTTTTGTAAATGGTTTTAAATATTTATTTCCGATCCCCAGCCGATGGGCGATCACGCCGCAGGCAATGGCGTCATCAAGAACGTCATGGTGATGAAATTCGTGATTGAAGTGCCCGGCGACAGTTTTTAAATCGTAATGCGGCAATCCGGGCAATCCCGCTCGGCTGAGTTCAAGAGTGCAGGCATATTTAAAATCCACCGGCGGCAGCTCATATATATTCAAAACCGCGCGCAAATGGCGAATATCGAACTTGGCATTATGGCAGACAACCACATCGCAAGCAGTCAGAAATTGACTTATTGTCCGCCATACGTCGGCAAATGCCGAAGCCTGCCGGACGTCAAAATATGAGATGCCGTGAATATCAACGAACTTCTGATAGAAATAATCGCGGCTCATGTGCGGTTTGATGAGCCATTCCCGCGTATCAACCAATTCGCCGTTGTCAAAGGCCGCCAATCCAACCGCGCAAATACTTCCATTTTTAGTGTTAGCCGTCTCAAAATCCATTCCTGTAATCCGCATATAACAACCTCCATTGGGTTGCCATACTGTAAAGCAATTCCCGTGCCAGAATGATTTTGTGCAGGGGCATAATCAAAAGCGGCAAATAAGATGTTCATTTATTGCATATGATGATCAAATTTTGACAACAAAAATGGCTTTATGCGTTGTTTAATATCGGAGTTTAAGACGTATTACGTCAATCAGCTTGCTCGACAGTTGAAACTCCGCGGTTCAAAGATTATATTCCCTGATGTTTTAATCATCTTTGTATTTTAACAGGGATAGACAGGATAGACAGGATAAAGACCGTTTCACCATGAAGAGCATGAAGTTGGGAACCAAGAAAAACATGGTTAACCACAGAGGGCACTGAGGACACTGAGGGAAAACCTGAGTCAGCGTATTTAGGCGGTGAATCCGCATAAATACACTGACTCAATGTATTATCTTCATGATCCCGCCCTGCGGGATAAAAATCGGCTGTTCTCTGTGTTCTCCGTGTTCTTCCCGCAGTTGCGGGATGAAAAATGGATTTATAAGCAGATTATTTGACTGTGGAGGTTAAATTGGAATATTCAGCGGCTATTGATCTTTCAGGCAACGAAGCGGCGTTTGCGGTCGCCTGTAAAGAATCCGGCAAGATAGTGATCAGCAGCACCCGTCCGATGACCGGCAGAAACTCCGCCGCGCTCACGCCCTGGGTGCTTGAACTGATAAACGGACAGAACATTCAGCTTGAGCATATCACCGAATGGACCGTCGGCTCCGGCCCGGGCAGTTTCACCGGGATGCGTCTGGCGGCGGCACTGGTCGCCGGCATTACTTTCGGCAATACAAATATTAAGACCCGCTGCGTGCCGACCGCCGTTGCGCTGGCCTCAGTGCTGCAGACCAGCCCCGGCGACAGCATTGCCGCCGTTTTTGACGGGCGCAACAGCGAAATCCTGATTTTTGAACTGGTTAATCAAGCCGGGGAGATTGTACCGGCAGGAAAAAATGACGTGCTTTCAGCGGAAGACGCCGGCAGCTTTTTCAACGACCGGCAGTTTACGCATCTGGTCGCGCTGGAGAAAGACCGCGCGGCGGTCGCGAAAGTCGTGGGCGCGGATATCCTGGCAAAGTTCAAGCTGCTCGAACATATATCGCCGGAAAAATTGATTTTCGCGCAGTGCTCGGACTGGGATAATGATCTGACCGATTTAGTTTACATTCGTCCGGCAGTTTTCACTTGACCGGGAACAGTTTGAGAGGAGTCAGGAGTCAGAATAAAGCGGTATTACGGCATTACAGCTTAACGGTATTACAGTCAAACCGTAAAATCGTGAAACCGGAAAGCATGGATTTCTCTGTGCCTCTGTGCCTCTGTGGTTAAAAAAGAGTTTCAAATAAGAACTGGAACTGGAAGCCGTTCATTGATGCAACTGTTTACGCCATTTAAAAACGTTAAAACAAAGATACTAAAACGGAGAATTGTTCGTGAGTGAAAAGATAATTGCACTTGATATCGGGGGCGTCTGCTTGAATATCCGCCATGATTTGTGCTGCAAATATTTCGGATTCAGCGGGCTCCAGGATATTCCGGTAAAATTTCTCCACGCCATGGAGAAGTTTGAATGCGGTTTGATCAATGAAAAAGAATGGCTGGCGCAATTCCGCCTGGCAACCGGCGGCAGATTTACGGACAATGAAATGATTGACGGCTGGAATATCATTATCGGCAGCGATATGGATGGAATGCCGGAATTGATGTCAGAACTGGTAGACTCCGGCTTCCGGCTGATCTTTTTCTCCGACACTTCCAGCATCCATTTACTGGAAGTATATCGCAAACTGTCGTTTGCCAATCTGGTTACCGGCGGCGTTTTCAGCTTTAAAGTCAATGCCAGAAAACCTGGCGCGGCAATGTACGAAGCGTTTGAAGCACAGTACGGTAACCCGTACTTTTACGTTGATGACAAGCTGGAAAACATTCAGGCCGGAATAAATCACGGCTGGAATTCCCATCAATTTATTTCCGCCGCGGCCATGCGCCGCGCGCTGACGAGATAAACTGTCCAAAAACTTCTTTCCCGCAACTTATACCGAATCGCAACCGCTTTGCGGCAATGCCCTTTTGCGTTTATTTCATGACGAAATAATATGCCCGCATATCCGTTATTCAAGAATTGTTTGCTTACGATGAGCGTCAGTTTTCATCTCCGGCTAACTGATTAAAAATCTGAAAATGCTTTTCCTGTCACATTTCTAAAGTAAATCAAATTTTGTCCTAACACAATCCTAATTATTGTGCGCTAAAGTTACGTTATCATTAATAAAAACAGCAACGCTTAATCAGGGAAGTTCCTGAATAAGCGCAAACAACAAGGGAAATTATTATGATGATTGAAAGAAAAAGATTATTGCTGGCGGCCGGCCTGATTCTGGCGGTCGCCCAGTTCGGCACGGTCTATGCCGAGAAAGTAAAGAAACTGGAATTTCAACAGGACGACTTCCAGCAGCCGATCGTGTCCAAAGTGTATACTTTGCAACATGTGAAAGCCCCGGACATAACGCCTTTTGTCCTCGGCGCGGTCAAGCGTTACAATATCAACTCGGACGTTCAGCGGTTGAACTATTCAGCCGGCAAGAAGCAGTTTCTGTTAGTCAGCACCCCGCCGGAAATGCTGGCGTATGTGGATGAGATGATCAGGACTATGGACCGGCCCGGCGGCGAACCCGATAAAGCGGGATCGGTTATTGACAGCACCGGCATTTTCCGCTACGCCTATTTCCCGAAACATTTGTCAACCGATGCCATGGTGACATTACTGAATTCCGCGGTAGCGGACAACAGCGGTCAAGTTTACCGTGAAGCGGCATCAAACATGATCTACTGGAAAGACACCAAATATACCTGTGAAGTTTTTCTGGGCTGGGCCCGGGCTTTCGACCGGCCGGTGCCGCAAGTTGAACTTGAGTTTAAGGTTTACGAAATAAGAACCAGTGTTCTGGATGATATCGGGCTGGATTATCTGGCCTGGAAAAACGGGCCGGGGTTGAATATCTTTCAGGCCGGGCTTGAATCCGTAAATTTTCAGACGGTTGAAAAGTTTCTGTCCAATGCGAATCAGTTCTCTTCATTCTCCTATGGCGGTTTTTTTACCGCGCCGCAGTTCGACCTGAGTTTCGTCAGAGTACTGTCGCAGGGCGGACTTGCCAAGGTGTCATCGGCAGGCAGCCTGACGGTGGTCAACAACTACGCCAACACCTATAACGTCAAGATAAGTCCGCAGTATCAGAACATCGCAAAGGACGTTAACGACAAAACCTCCGTGGATGCGGAAAATACCGGAGCCGCCGACTTTTCACTCAGCGTAACCAATCCGATAATCTGCTTTACCGCGAATGGAGAAAAAGACCGGAATTACAAGGGGGACCAGTTCGATCAGACCACTTATAAAAATCTGACCGGCACCATTCAACTCGGCTATACCCTGAACGTCAATAACGTGGTTGAACGTAATAACCGCGGCACTGAATTGACGGAGACCAGCGCGATTTCCTCAAATATGACGATTGAACTTCAAAATGAACATCTGCTTGGAATTTTCAGCCAGAAACAGAAAGTGGAACAGACGATCGGCATGCCCTTCCTGTCTGATATTCCGTATCTTAAATACCTGTTCAGCACGACGACAACCATTGACGCGGACACTAAAGTATTCGTGACAGTTACCGGCCGTCTGGTGCATCCCGAAGACAGTTACGCCAAGTGGTCAGGCAGACTGCTTACCGCCGCCGATTTCCCGCCCGTCGCGGAAATTAACGAAAAATAAGAAAGGAAAATTAACTTATGAACCTCAAATATGTAATACCAGCCATTGCAGGAATCATGGCCGCGACTGCTCTAAATTTATCGGCACAGCAGTCGGATAATGTTAACGCGACCCAGCCTTTCGGACAAACGGCGATTCAGCCGCAAATCCGGTTGAATCTGGAAAACGATACCGACAAGGTACATTTCATCCGGAACAACACGGACCCTTTCGTCGTAACCAAAGTGTATCAGGTAAAGAATTGCGACGTTTACGAGTTGCGCCCGTTTGTCACTTCCGCCGTGCGGGCGAAAAAGATCACCCAGGACAACACCTATGTTGAATGTATCAGGTACAATAACGGTGAAGGCTTCCTGATAGTATCTGCGGAAGCCTACCGCTTCGGCCCGCAGGAAAGCGGCATGGGCATCGACGAAATTGTGAAGACGCTGGACCAGCCGAAACTCGTCTACTCAACCGGCACTAATCGTTATTTATATTTCCCGAAATACCGCAGCGCCGCAGAACTCAGTACATTGCTTATTAACGTCGGCGCCACCACCGCATACAACCCCGCCACCACCGGGGTTCCGTATTATGCGATGGATTCATCCTGGGAACTGCAGCGCGGTAAATACCAGGTCTTAGTCGAACCCAGTCTGAACGCATTATTCATCTCGACTCCGCCATGGAGCAAGAAGAACATTGACGCCATGCTGCAATATTATGACCAGCCGATACTTCAGGCGGAAATCAAGTTCACGATTTATGAAATATACGCCGAAAACGACGGCAAATTAGGCGCTGACTTCCAGGACTGGAAAAACAATGACGGAGTGGATCTGCTTTCCGTGGGCGGACGCTACCGCAGCAACTGGGCATCCACCTTTTCGGGCGGCATTGACCAGAACGGCTCGAATAAAACCCAGTTTTTCAACTTAAATCCCAAATGGAACTCCAAATATCTGGATTTCCTCGTATCCAGGAGCAAGGCCAAAGTCAGGAATGCCGGCACTGTGCTGATAAAAAATAATCAGACGGCAGTAATTAACTCCAGCACCCGGGTATTTTACGACCAGTATGTCCCGACCAGCGATAAAACTCTGGCGCAGTATATTACCGCAGGGGATCAGATCAAGTCACTGGGTACTGCGTCAACTACAGGCAGTGCTAATTATAAATTCTCGGCCTTTGTTGACGGGAAAGAAATCACCATTCTCGGCGGCATTGCGGCGGCAACAAGCATCAGCGCCGTCAGAATAGCAATATCGCCCACTACTTACAGATACCAGCTGGCGATAACCGGGCCGGTCAGTTTTGTATCAAACGGGCACAACTTCGGACAGCAGATGGATGCGGACGTTTTCTCATTGTCCAAGAATACCCCGTACCTGGTTCCCGCCGCCGCTACTAATACAACTACTCCCGGCCCTAATAATACCTGGGTTGACAATTATGTTGCACTGTCGTGGGTGGATGATATTAATGTCGCCAAAGGTCCGACGATCAACACATTGCCCAGCGGAGCGTTCGGTTTTGTCATGACCATCCAGCCGAAAATCTGCCAGGATTCGACCGGCCTGATTGTCAACATTAACAACAGCAGCCTGATCGGCTGGAAATCCAGCGGCGATCCCCGTATTGCCCCCGGCGATACCATTTATACTGAAATTATGATCGGCAACAAGGGGAACCGTTTTGTTATCGGCGGCATCAGCAAGCAGACCGTCGTCAGCAGTGTCACCGGGGTTCCGTTCCTGAGAGAACTGCCGGGACTGGGCTGGTTATTTTCCACAGAATCCGAATCCACCAAGAAATCGCAACTGGTGGTTACGGGGGAATGCAATATCAAGTCTATTTATGAAGGACTGCCCGAAGTTGTCAGCGACTCGATTAAGAAAATTGATAAAGGCACTGAAAATGCCGGCGAGAAAATCAAATGGGGCTATGATCAGTATCTGATCGATAAAAAAATGTAAGCGCACCCTGATTTCAGAATATACCGGAGCAGAATCAAATCTGTTCCGGTTTTTTCTTTTGCCTGAATGAATCCATGTTGAATTTTACCCCCTTTAAATTATATTTACAAAAGGGGGTCCCTTATGTTTAAACGTATTTTATATAACCTTATTCTTATAACGGCGGTCGCGGTTTCAGCAACCGGGTGCCGCAGTGTGCCTTATACCGGCCGCAGCCAGCTGATGATGTCCAGTGAAGCTACCGAGAACCAGATGGGCGAAGAAGCCTGGCAGGAAATGTGCAAAACCACTAAAGAAACCAGAAATCCGGCCATGAACAGCGCGCTTAACCGCGTCGGCAAGAATATTGCCGCCGCCGCCGAAAAACCGGAATATAATTGGGAATTCAAGGTTTTTGAAGTGAAAGAGCCTAACGCGTTCTGTCTGCCCGGTGGAAAAGTAGCCGCTACAACCGGCATTTTTCCGTATTTTGCCAATGACGCGGAGATGGCCGCAGTCGTCGGCCATGAAGTCGGGCATGCCATAGCGCGCCATGCCGGGGAAAGAATGTCCCAGGGGATGATCCAGAGCGGCGGCGCGGCGGCATTATCCGTTTTAACTAGTACAGCGGGCGCACAGGAGGCTTACGGCATTGTCACACAAGTCGGAGCGATGCTGCCGTACAGCAGGGTTCAGGAATACGAAGCCGACCAGCTCGGCATGATTTTCATGGCTAAGGCCGGGTATGATCCTGCCGCCGCTTTGACTTTCTGGAACAAGTTCGGCAAACTCGGCAGCAGCAGCCGGCTGATGGAGATGATTTCAACCCATCCAATCGGAGAAAAACGGCTTCAGGATCTCAAAGAATTTTACCCGAAAGCGATGGAATACTACAAAACAGCCCCCGTAAAACGGGGGCTGGGTGAAATATACTCGCCAAAATAGCGCTGCTATTTCTGCTTCTTTATTTCCTCTTCAACTTCTTTGGCTCCGGCTTTGTAAAACTTTTCTTCATCCGGAGCGAGTTCTTTCAAGAGGCGCAGAAATTCTCCGGCATGAACCTTTTCTTCATTGGCAATATCTTTGAGAACTTCAATTGCCAGTTTGTTGTCAATGGACTCGGCCAGCTGCACATACATTTGAACGGCTTCATATTCGGCGGCAACCATAAAACGGATTGCCCGGACAAGTTCGGACTTCGTGAGTTTGCGGTTTTCCGCGAGTACGGCAAAAGGGGTTCCAAATTCCGGCATAATATTCCTCCTTAATTTTAACA
>CAIMFA010000297.1 GCA_903840185.1 uncultured Lentisphaeria bacterium
CATTCCCCATCCATAAAAACCATCTTTTTGACTCAAATAACAATGAAGCGCCCGGATCGCCGATGTGGCATGTCCTCCCCAATGGATTTGCATATTGATAATCCAAGTCCGTACAGCGTGACGCCGATATCCTGCATCCAGCAGGCTAAGTCCATCTGACATATTCTCGTAAATACTGACAATATCATCACGCAAACTCCCGGTTACCGGCTCTTCTGCTGGAACTGGAATTGGATTGAATATTTCCGAGTAGTAATTAATCGGGAGGCTGCCTCTGCAACCGCCACGAAACTTCTCTCTAATTTTTGCAAAACGCGCGTCCGTATCTTCGACATTTTGATCTTCACTTGAAAGCCGGACTCCGCACAAATAGAGTTCTGTTATCAATTCGAGCGCCTGCCGGCTTGATTTTAAATCAGGCCGGTAATTTGATTCCGCCCATTCGCAATAACGCCGGGCGGCAATTATGAACTGCTCTGTTCTTTCACACATAATCATTCTCCTGTGCCGTGGACGATAGTTCATATTGTTTTTGAGTTAATGATGCCTGGTGATCTCAACTCATTTTCTCCGGCGGACAGTCTTCGTCACTAAATTTGCTTTTGTTGACAAATTCCATGCGCTGCGGATAGAACAGCAGGTCAACTATTCCTGTCTGTCCGTTACGGTTTTTTTCGACTATTAAAGAAGCCTCAACCCCTTTTTTCATGTCTTCCTTATTGGGCTTGACTTTGGTATCGTCGCGGTCGCGGTGCAGAAACGCCACAATATCGGCATCCTGTTCAATCGCGCCGGATTCGCGCAGATGACTTAATTTCGGTCTTGCATTTGCGCTTGCGGTCTTTTCCACTTCGCGGTTCAACTGTGCCAGCACCAGAATCGGAATCGAAAGGTCTTTGGCCAGCCGTTTAATTCCGCTGGATATATCCGCTACTTCCTGCTGGCGGCTTTCTGTTTTATCGCCGGAATGCATTAATTGCAGATAATCAATTACAATCAGTTCAATATTTTCCATCATCTTCAACCGGCGGGCTTTGGCGCGCAACTCGGAGATCGTCAGGCCGCCGGTCGGATCAATAAATATTTTCGCTTTCTGATAGACTCCTACAGCCTGGGTCAACTTCGGCAGCTCGTGTGGTCTGAACGATCCGTCAAAAAAACGCGTTTCCGATATCCCGGCCTCGGTACAAAGCAGCCGCCGGGTGATTTGCTCAGCAGTCATTTCCAGGCTGAAGAATGCGACCGGACGCCGCCTGTCGCCCCGCAGTGCCACATTATGGATAAAATTCAACGCCAGCGAGGTTTTCCCGATGGATGGACGCGCAGCCAGAACGAACATTTCGCCAGGCTTGAACCCGATAACCAGTTTATCCAAGTCAAGGAAGCCGGAAGGGATTCCGACTTCCACCTTCCCGCCGATTATATTCATGACATTCCTGAATTCAGATTCGATGCTTTTGCTGATTTCAATAATGTCCGATTTGGTATTTTTATTCCTGACGTCATAGATTTTGGTTTCAATCTCATCAACCAGCGCTTTGACGTCGGATTCCACATCGTAGCACTTCAGGAGCGATTCTGAACATACGTTAATCATGTTCCGCAGGATTGAAAATTCATGGACAATGCCGCACCATGTTTCGATATTGACGGTGGTCGCGATCGAAGCATAAAGTTCGGCCAGGAAAATTTCTCCGCCAATATCTTCGAGTTTGCCTTGCCTGGCAAGCTGATGGGCTATGGAGATAAGATCAACGCTCATTTCTGTATTATTGTAAATGCCTATGATGGTTTTGAAAATCTCCCGGTGGATATGCGAGTAGAATACTTCTTCATTGTGCAGAAGTTCTATCGCAATATCCACGCATGGATGCGGCTCTCTGAGCATTGCCGCGATTACCGCTTTTTCCGCTTCAAGGTTATGCGGCTGCGGCCGGCCTGCAGAGATTACTCCCGGAATCATTTTTCTGCTTTGATGGTCTTTTTCATTGTTTTTCATTTTAAGTGTATACCTGTTTTATTTAATCAAATTTATGTTTTCATCCGGATAACCGTCTTCACCTGCCTGCCTTGCTTCCGTTTCCGCCCCGGTGATTCTGTCCATGATTTTTTCGTTATCGCGGTCATTGATATAGAAACACAGTTCGCCGAATTTAGATTTAACCTGAGTCGCCATTACCGGACTTCCCGGATGGCTGCGGTTATATTCTTCCAAATCACGCGACAGCCGCCACAATAAATCGAACCAGCCGTCGCCGCAGCAGAAACCCCAGGCCATCAACGCATCAGTCAGCGGCGCGTCTTGCAGTTGATATAATACAGGGAAAGAGTCGAACAGTTTCCGTTGCAGTTCCTGCTTCATTTGTCCATCCTTATGCCAGCAGACACTTGCGGTATGCCGCGGCAATTTCTTCCGTTAAAACATGATAATCAATTTTCAGCCCGAATAGATCGCCGCTGTCAGGCGCCACCCGGACAATCACCGGGAAAATTTCCGGATTCAATGCAATTCCTTCCTTCGGGATAACCAGCAGCCCCGCCTGCCGAAATTTCTGCATCCTCGCAACTGCCGGCGAAGCGTTCCATGAATTTGAAAATGCTTCCACGGCGCAGGCCGGCAGTATTATCGGACGGTTACGTCTTGCGGTCCGGAACAGCAAATCAAAGAATATGTCCGCCACCCCTTCATTGTCGTCCATAATCCAGACACTTGCATCCAGCGCCATGCCGCGTTGCAGCAGGCTGCTCAAACGGGCTTCAAGCGCCTGCCGCGCCTGCTGATATGCTTTTTGACAAATGCGCCGTTTCCGGCGCTTTTTCAACTGGTGGCTGACCGCCCAGAAAATCATGCCGACCGGAATGCCGATATACAAACACACGCCGGTGACAACCAGCATAATTTCTTCAGGCTTCATAATTTAACCTTTTCTGTACGCCGCCATGGACGGAATGCCGCATAGCGGCGTTTTTTGCTTAGATTGACGGCAGCCTGATGCCCAGACTGGCGGCGGCATCCGCCTGTGTTCCACCTTCCACCTCTCTGACCTTGTAGCCCTTTTCCAGCAGTCCGGTGATATATATACGGTTGTACATGAAGCAGAGCACGAGGATTCCGATGCCGAAAGTGCAGAGTCCGATCACGATGGTAAGCAGAAACCACTTGATGTCGCCGCGTAATAACGGTACAAGCGCGGTAAAAAAGAAGAATGTCCAGCTGAACCCGGTTTTAGCTTTTTTTATGATTCCGGTAACAGGGTGTTCCATAATTAGCAACATTGTTATAATCCTTTCGATTGATGACTTTTTTCAGCGTTTAAAGTTTTTCCCATTTGCTCCAGCCGCGGCAGCCGGATGCTCCGGCATAAACGCTCGGCATAGGGCCGAGACATTTTTTTGAACCGGACTCAAACTCCACCCTGTACGGCTTCCTGCTGCCGTCAAACAATATTTTCCGTTCTCCAGACCAATACTTGCAGGTTGCACAACATTCACGATTCACTGGCAGATTCACGATTCCGATCCTTTCCTGTTATTGTTATGTTCTTCAGGCCGCATCACCATGCGACAGAATTAATGAATATCATAGCATTTGGCGTGCCAATAATTCGCAATGAATAAAATTTCAGCTCGAAACGCTGATTATATTGCCGGTTAACAATGTACTTCAATCGCGGAAAAAATGTCTTGATGATTAAATTTTAACCATCAATGATAAAATAATAAGCATCCGGCAAGGCGGTCATCGTATGCGGCAGGCAGGAATCATCTCATGGCACAGAATCTGCTAATTCAGAAGTGAAAATAACTGGGAGGTTATATGAGCAAGAAGCAATTAAATCCGGTTGTCGTCAGCGATCACGACATCTGCCGTGCATTAGACCTTATACTGGAACAGCGAATCGCCAGCGCCAGTTTTCTGGCGCATTGGCTGGTGGTTAGCGAAGATTACGCTATGGCAATCATGGAAATACTGGAAGAACATGGCGCTCTAAGCAAATTCAAGCTGGGCAGGCGGAGAAAATATCCGATATATCTATTCGATATTAACATCGACGCGCTCATAGAGCTGAATAACAAAATGTGTCCGCGGATAGAACATCCGGACAAGGAATCCACCACGTAATTACTTTCTCGCGTGTTTTGCAGCAAGTGAATATTTATTAAAACAACTTGGAGGTTATATGAAATTCGATGAATTAAAAGCGGCGATTTATAGAAATGATCTGGCGATGCTTGAACAATTGCTGAAAGACGGCAGCAACCCGGAGCAGAATGACACTAATGGTGTGAGCCTGCTGTTTCATGCCATTAACTTCGGCAGCGTGACGGCAGTAAAATTATTACTCGACCACGGAGCGGATATCAATCAGTCCAACTGGCGCGGCAGAACGCCGTGGCTGCTGGCGGTGGAGTCCGGCGAGCTGGAGAAATTTTTGCTGCTGCTGGAGCGTGGAGCCGATACCAAAGCAAAAAATGATATGGGGCAGACCGGGCTGCATTATGCGGCGATGCGCGGCCGGGAAGACCTGTTTAACGAGCTACTGAAACATGCCGGCGAAGA
>CAIMFA010000298.1 GCA_903840185.1 uncultured Lentisphaeria bacterium
AGTAAGAATCGTTGCCGGCAGCGAAGATATTTACAACACTCTGGCATTCAGCGATGCGATAACTTCAACCCAGTCCAAACTCTGCCTGGTCTCCGGTTTTTCAGTGGAATCGGCAGATGCTAAAATTAAACGTCCGGAAATCGCCGGAAATGAGCTGGAGATCCCCCGCATCGGCGGTGCCGGAGTCAAAAATGATATCGCCGGTTTTGCCAGTGTCAGCGGCGAAAAAGGCAATGCCGTCTTTGATGCCGATGCCGTAGTCAATGAGCTGAAAAAGCGCAATCTGGTCAAGTCCGGCAACCGCACTAAAATGGTTAATGATACTTTTGAAAGCTCCACCGGCGAACTTTATATGAACGCCCGCAAAAAATTCATGTCAGTAATCACCCCAAATCTGCAGGGTATCTGTTCGGAAGCCGGAGCCGGAATCGATCTGGGCAACTTGAAGATTGATGAAATGAGCGTGAAAGGCAATCTGTCGCTGGTCAGCGTCGATGACAGCAAACCGCTGCAAAGCAGTAATCGAATGGTGCTGGTCTTTGCAACTGACGCGCTGAATAATAAAATGGTCTTCGATGAAAAAGAACGCCTGACGTTGCGCGATATCGGCGGCGGCCCCACCCTGGTTGAAACCGGTAAATTTACTGTAACAGTAAAAAATGATAATGCGGATAAATTGAAAATATGGGCGCTTGATCTCTCCGGCAACCGCAAGCTTGAGATCAAACCGTCCAAAGTATCAGCCGGCGAAATCACCTTTTCGGTAGATACCGCAAAACTGCCGGACGGCCCCTCACTGTTCTTTGAATTGCAAAAGTAACAATCTTATCCAGTGTATTGATATTGTCATAGACAGGAACACCGGTCAGACGACCGGCGTTCCAGACATTTTCTTCTTCCAAAACAGGAAAACTGTTCGTCAGTCTTGTTTCATTTCTTTCTTGCCGTTAGTGCCCAGCCTTGTTCAAAACCTTTGTCGGTGTCGCCGGGCAGCAATTCTCCGTAATTTGCTATTACTTTGTGAACGGCGGCAGCATAGTTTTCAATTAGTTCACGGTCGAATTTCTTGAACCATGGAAGGGAAAAAACACATTCCGGGATACTTTCTGTAACTGGCAGGGAGCCGGGTTTGACTTCAGAAACTTTGCTGGTCGGGCAGTTTCCGCCGTAGACATCAACTGCATGAAACAGCGGATGCGGGTGCAGTGCTTTGTTGCATCCTGGACTGAATCCCATTGCACCCTCGGCTGTAACCGCTTCACAGAAGCGTTTGACGGAAAGCCCTCCAAGTTCATCTTTCTTATAAATGCCATGACAGGCGTACCAGCCGCCTTTCGTGGTGCCGGAATCTTTGGACGGACGATGGGCGTCAAGTCCGGGAACGCCTTCCAGCAGATCCCAGAAGTAATTCATCGCTTTATCAATTTCCGCCATTTCCGCCGGATATTTTTTCACTTGTTCCAGTCCGACGGCAGAGGACATCTGATGCATGCGGTATTTATAGCCGCCCCAGGGGATTCCCGCCCCGGCTTTGAGCCGCTCATCTGTAATTTCATTGTGCCGTTCATAGTGGCCGAAGACAATGGCGCGTTCATAAACCTCACGAGTGTTAGTCGTAAGCATCCCGCCTTCACCGATGGCGAACGATTTTCCGCTCATCATGGAATATCCGGCAGCATCGCCGATAGTTCCGGTCATTTTCCCTTTATAAAGTGCGCCGTGGGCGTGTGACACGTCCTCAATGACTTTCAACTGGTGCTTCCGCGCAATCGCCATGATCCGGTCCATATCGGCAGGCATCGCCAGATAATGCACCACCATGATGGCTTTGGTGCGCGGCGTAATGTGTCGTTCAATGTCATCCGGATCAATACACAATGTCACCGGGTCGATATCGGCAAAGACTACCGATGCTCCCAGGGTCAGCGCTTGAACACATGATGCCCAGTAAGTGACGGACGGACAAATAATCTCATCACCGATGCCGAGGCCGACGCCGTACATGGCGCATTGCAATGACGCAGTGCCGTTGCAATGTGCCAGCGAGTATTTTGCGCCGGTCCATTCGGCGAATGCCTGCTCGAATTTTCTGGTAATATCCGTGCCGGACATGTTACCATCGCGCAATACATGTAATATGCCGTCCTCCATCGCCTGATTAACAATCGGCCAGCGAAAAATCTGTGAATGTTCATGTCCTATCTGCTTTTGACCGCCCGACAATGCCAGCGTACTCATCTTATTAACCTCATTTGTTATTGACTATGCCGCTATTCAGCTTTTTTGATTAGGATACTGTTCTCAACTCCGTTCTCGAACATGGCCGGATTGACGTAATTCAACGGCAGTCCGGCAGTGGTATTTTTGCGGGTCAGATTGTTTCGCGCATAACCGGTATTAGCAGTATTCAAGCCTTTAATCTGGCCGGAAAAGATGCAGTCCCGCAGATTGACGATTCCGCCAGGTCCGGCATTGAACATGGAATCGGCGAACTCACAGCCGGAAAAAGTAATTTCCGTCCGGTCAAAAGTAACGTTGCCGATCCGTTCGCAATCCTTAACGGTGACACGGCACGGAACCAGGCTCTCGCTCCGGAAGTTCAGCCGGTACGGGGCATTGATCTTGACGTCTTCCACAATAATATATTGCGGCGGCCTCATTGGATGTGCAAAATCAAATTTTTTATCGGGAGCGAAGCTGAAAACATTAACATCGCCGGAACTGTTGATCGAAAGGTTTTTCAAGAAAACCGTTCCTGAAAAATCGCCTGTGTCGCCACGAATGGCAAGAACCGTGTCGCAGTTGTAGATCCGGCAGTTTTCCAGCGTTATTTCGCCGCCGTCGAAAGCCAGTGCGGCTGAAGGCACAAAAGACCATTTTGAGACATCTGCATTCGGGGTGCAATATCCCGGAATAGAGGTGCTTACCGCATTGAGAACGGCGTTCCGGATCGTATAATTTTTACCGTAGTGATCATCGATGCGGGTATAATGCCCGCCGTTAATCAGGATGTTTTTGCCGTGCCGTCCGGCAATGGCGTCACGGCAGTTGGTCGAGGTGGAGTTGTTGTAAACGATGCAGGCGACATTACTGTGAAGGATATTATAGCCCAGTCCGTTAAACGTGGCGCCTGAAATATGGGCTTCATTGAAAACCACATCTGCACAGCGGATGACGGCGACCAGTGAGCTGAGGAGCTGAAAACGGTCTTTGCCGCTGACGCTGAGCCGGTTGAACGTGACGTTGCTGCGCGAACATGACAGCACGGCGGGGCAGCAAATCAGCCGGTAAGTTTCATCCGGTTCGCCGGAATATACTTCTATCTGCAAACCGTTGATGGTCAGGGGCGGTTGCGGCGGAACATAGTTGACGGAATATTCGGCTTTCACCCAAATGGAAATAGAATCTTTCTTTCCGTTAGCATATTGAAAAGGAAACTTGCATCCTTTTTCCGGCGAATAAGGCCCGATCTCAACTTTGCCCAGGTACTGGTTGGTATACATGGTTCCGGGGCCGGAAACAAACGAGGACTGAAACAGTTCACCGTTGACCGTGCAATATTCACCTTTACTGTAGGTTTTCCTGGCGTCCCACGGCGCGGCGCTCTTCGGTTTCTCATAGGAAAAACAGAATTCCGGAAACACATCGCCCCGGGGTGAAACCAGTTTACAGATATCATTACGAGTATAAAACTCGTCGCCTTTCTGGTTCAGGCGGGATGAAAAGAAATCCGTGGTACTGAAAATCAGCGTGCCGCCCTCGACCGGGTCGATGGTTTTAGCGGGATCTGATTTCAGCGGAATTTTAGCATGGACAGGAATCTTGAATGAATCGGCTTTAATGCCGTAGAAGAGTTTCTCATCCAGCTGAACCGGCGTCTGGTCGTTATCAATTTGTATTGATGCTAATTCAGCCGGATAATACCAGTCAACAAACATAAAATTTGAGAATACAGTTTTTTTCGGATCGATTTTGATTTTTCTGATCAGCACGCCGGAACACTCGATATTGCATTTTACGACTATAGATTTGCCGAACAGATAACGCCCTTCCGGAATAAAAAGAGTTCTGCCCAAAGACCGGAACGCTAAATCGGCGGCATTCTGCAGGGCATTGCTGTCATCAGTATTGCCGTCGCCGCGCGCACCGAACCATTGCGGGTAGACGCGATGGTTCAACGGCTTGCCGGAAACCGCGCCGGGACCGTTGAATATTTCCATTGGCGGCGCATCGATTTCGCTATTGATCTCCAGCGTGCAGCCGGGTTTGATTTTCAACACCGCTCCGGCGGCAAAACTCAGTTTCACGCTGGCGGGAACCACTGCGGAACCTATCAGATATTTTCCTGAGGGTATGGACAGCTGCGATGACGCTTCAGCGGCCTTCAATGCCTTGTTGAACGCTTCGCTGTCATCGGCAGCGGCGTCTCCGGCTGCATTGAACGATTTCAAGTCTGACGCCGAAATTGCGAACGCAGTAAGCGACACTATCATGAATACAGTCAGTTCATTGATAAAATTCGGATTTTTCTGCATCTGTTCATCCTTTACGGTTAAATTTAGAAACTGATAATTGCTTTGTTTTGATTGTAGCCGATAGCGGCGCCCATGACTTTAAATGTGCTTTTATCGGTTGGGGATACATGTCCGTCGGCATATAACGTGTTGGCCATATCGCGGTGGCGGAAATGCAGATATCCCGGAATAGCGCTGGATGTCAAGATAATAATGTAGCTCTGGCTGGCCCAGGTCTGATGCCAGGAATCGGCCAGCAGAAATACTTTGCTTGGCTGACGTAAACGGTTCATGGCGATAAAACGGTTGCTTGCCGGATCATAGCCGGACGGAGCGAAAATGGCCGGATCAAGATTGCCGGTTGATGCTGCAGTCAGCGAGCCATAAGTATAACTGTAGCCATTGGTTGAGTATTTGAATGGCGCTTCGGACGGGCAGACCGTTACTTGACGGTTGAGCAGATAATTGAGTCCTGCTGTAGTACCGGCAGGGACTATATCCCCGCAAAGATAATTAACCCACCGGCGCGTGGAGCCGGCAACAGAATAGCTGGCCAGAGCGATAATATCCTTATTGTCTATGGCATACTGCATAAGTGCCACTCCGCACTGCTTCTGATTATTAAGACAAGTCGCGCCGCGGGCAGTCAGGCGGGCTTTATTGAGCGCCGGCAGCAGCATCGAGGCCAAAATCGCTATGATCGCGATCACCACCAGGAGTTCGATGAGTGTAAAATTTTGATCCGGAAGACGATTTTTTTTCATTTCTTTCCCCTCTTACTTTTTATTTTTTTAAAGGCTGAACAGCGACTGTGCGTTAAGTCCGTTTATCTGCGCTTTTTTTTGAGCAGACAAATCGGCGCACTGCATCTTCAGGATGGCCGGAGATACCTCCTTGAATGGCGCGCCTGACCCGAACAGCAGATGATCGCTCCCCAGCGTTTCTGCCAGTTTCGCCAGATCCTGCATATAGGCGGAGCGCAACCGGGATATCTCAATATAAAGATTGGGATACAGCGGCTTTCCGTCTTCGTCAGTCAGGCTTCCCTGAATCCGGTATTCGGTGAGGATGAACCTGGCCTGCGGCACTTTGCGGCAGAGTCTGCCAAGTTCGTTCACATCGACAAAAGTTTCAACATCCATCCAGTGCTTCTGCCGTTTGTCGACAATTATTTGCGGAATGAGAACTGGAATACCCAATTGAGCGGCGGCGGTGGCAATATTAATTGCCTCGGGAGAAAACACCGGATAGTTGTGATATTGAGGCAGCAGCCGGATGCCCTTGAACCCCAGCGTCCGGACGCAGTACTCAAGATCACGCTCCCAGGCGGCATAGACTGGATTGAGCGTGGCGACGCCGATAAAAAAGTCCCGGTGCGGAGCCAGTTCCACGGCCAGTTCCAGATTGGCATCCTGGGTATTTTTATAGAAGATGCCATTGATATTGGCAACTGCTGCCATTGTGATTTTATGTGACTCCAGCAGTTGCCGCAGCGCCGACGCATCATTGTCCGGCAGTTTGCGGAACGGCCAGTGGCCGATGGCGGTATTGATGTCGAAGAGCATTTATACTTTCCTCATGGCTAAGATGCGTTGAAAATTATTCCGAAGAAGTTTCCGGTATTCTCCTTCGCTGAGTCCGGCGTCGATGACTTTGCCCACCCCCTCTTCGAATATGCCGTCGGTGGCAAACAGAACATGGTCGATGCCGAGCGCATCAATCGTCTTTCTTACTATTCCGCGGTCAATCACACTGCCGCTGGTGTCAATATATACATTGGGCGGACGCTGCTCCAGCACGCGCAGATTCCACTCCCAGTCGCCGCCGCCGCCAATGTGTCCCTGAATCAGCGTGGTTTCAGGAAACATTTCCGCCGCCTTCAGAAAGTGCATAGCATTGCTCAGCAGCGGCTGGCTTTTTAGAGTTTCCGAATCAGTGCATTTACCGGCATGCATCAATACCGGAACGCCGAGTTCGGCGGCCAGCGTCATCAGCGGTTTCATGACCGGGTCGCAGATTAAATACTGATGATAAAGCTTGATGCCGGCCATTTTTTCTTTTACAATACAGCGTTCCATTTCCCGGAGCGCTTCGGCCTGATAACCAGGATTGACAAAACAGAAACCGAGAAAACGGCTGTTCATGCGCATACCTTCCACTATCGCATCATTGGCCCGGATAAATTCATCAGGAGAAGGACAGGGCGCAGTCAGCGGAATGGAAACGCAAAGCTTATCAATGCCAAGCAGATCGGCCGCTTTAATCCGCCATTCCGCATCGGCGCGATCCAGTTTCATCGTTGAATCGGCGGACAAATGGTTGTGAGTGTCGATAACATCGTATTTTTTTAATTTATTCATTAAATTCCCGCTTGATAAAATCCAGTTCAGGATGTATGCTCTACATGTGTATAGCATAAATTATAATACATGGGTGAATATATGTCAAGCAAGATTGAAAAGAATTTCAAAAAAATAGAAGAGATCGCTGACCATTTCGGGTTGTCCAGATCAACCGTTTCCTACATTTTGAACGACAAATGGAAGCAGCGCAGGATTAACGAAGCGACTGCCGGAAAGGTATGGGAGTATGTCCGCGCCATTGGTTTTAAACCCAATATGATGAGTCTTGCATTGCGGGGGCGCCCCATCAAGGAAATTGCCATCATCATTTCCGACGATCCCATGGAACATCACCGCAATGCCCTGTTCACGCTTATCCGCAATCTGAAAATTGCGGGAAAAAGCTATCTTGTGCTTCCGGCTTCTGATGCTGACCTGATGGAGAACATTCAATTCCTGAAAATGTCCAGAGTGACCCGGCTGATCGTTTTCCGGTTCGACGGCATTCAGCATCTTCTGGCCAGCCTTCCACATACTTCCGTCGAGGACTATCTAGTTTATGACTTTGCCGCGGAACAGGCAGTGACCATGAATGCGGCTTTTGCAGAGAAGAGCCTGTCGGTCGGTTTTGACCGGCGCAAAGCCAAAACCATGGTCTTCGATCATGTCCTTAAATACGGATATAAGCAGATAATTCTCCCCCCCGGATTTTTCGAACAGATGTCATCACCACCTGCTTTGTCCGGTTTAGATATTTCGTATTATACTACCGGAGATGTATCTGATCTCTGGGAAGCCGGTGAAAATGTTGCCGCGCAGTTAATCAAATCAGCTAAAGGTAAAACACCGCGAGCGGTAGTCATGAATGATGACAAAATGACAATGGCGACGATCAAATATGTTCAGGATCACGGCATCAAAGTACCGGAGCAACTGGCATTTATATCCTGGGACGGTTTGCCGGAAACGAAATACTTATCTTTGCCGGTATCAACACTATGCGTGCCTCACCAGCAGATGATGGAAATTACGATGCAATGGGTCAGTGGAGAACTGACCGCTAATCACGATCGCATTGTAGTTGAGCCTGAAATCCGCATTGGCGCAACCTTGCCGCCATTGAACCTAAAAAAAGCAGTTGAACCTTAATTTTAGTTTTATGTTGTTTAAAATAAAATCCTTATGGCAAAAAGCAATTTAACAAAAAGTTAATAACGCTCAATTACCGTAAATGCAGAATTCAACCCTCCGGGTCGGTCATTGCACCATGTCTGCACTGTGATTTTGAACTTGCAGTGGTTACCACAGCAGCGCTCAAAATCACAGCACATCCGCGGCACACTGACTCGACTGCTTTTTTTAGGTTGAATTGCCGGGATTAGAAAATACGCGGTTTCAGCCTTTATTTCTTATACCGGACGGCAAGCTTTAGCTGCCCGGCAATGCCGTCTTCTCTGTTTTCCACAGCCCCAGACTTCACAGACTTCCCATACTTGTCTCCAAAAAAATCCGGCGCACGTTGATTAACTTCAATGTGCGCCGGGAAATACTTTACCGGAATCAGTTAAGCTTGAGAACGCCGGAATCGTAACCCTGCGGGGGCTGGAATCCCAGCAGTTCGATACAGGTTGCTGCCAGAGAACTGATGCCGAGACCTTCATTAAGGCCGGTATATTCGCCTTTGCTTTCCGGATCAAAAACGATGCACGGCACCGGATTGAGCGAATGGCTGGTCTTCCGGCTGGGAACGCCGTCCTGATCAAACTTGACGTTGCCCTTTTTGTCATGTTCCAGCATGTCGTCGCAGTTGCCGTGGTCGGCGGAAATAACCATTACGCCGCCGGCTTTGGCCACGGCTTCGCGGATGCGCTTGATGCAGATGTCCAGGGCTCCCAGAGAAACCAGCACCGCCTGAAAAACGCCGGTGTGGCCGACCATGTCGCCGTTGGGGAAGTTCATCCTGATGAAATCATATTTGCCGTCTTCAATCGCGGCGCAGACCTGATCGGTGATCTCGGCGCACTTCATCCACGGACGCTGCTCGAACGGCACATTGTCGGATTTGATCTCGACATAATCTTCGAGTTTTTCATTGAACTTGCCGGAACGGTTGCCGTTGAAGAAGTAGGTGACGTGTCCGAACTTCTGGGTTTCGCTGATCGCAAGCTGCTTCACGCCGCTGGCGCAAAGATATTCGCCGACAGTGCGGTCGATGGCTGGCGGTTTGACCAGAAAATTCTTCGGCACATGCAGATCGCCGTCATATTCCATCATGCCTGCATACAAGACCTGCGGACGGACGCCGCGGTCAAACTTGTCAAATTTCTCTTCCTCGAAAGCGGCGGTGATTTCAATGGAACGGTCGCCGCGGAAGTTGAAAAATATCACCGAATCGCCGTCAGCCATTTTGCCTATCGGAGTTTTACCGTCGTCGGAAATGACAAACGGCTGGAGATCCTGGTCAATGGATCCGGTATTTTTGCGGATCGTCTCGACCGCCTCACGGGCAGTCCTGTAGTAATCGCCCTGGCCGTGAACATGCACCGCCCAGCCTTTTTTGACCATGTTCCAGTCCGCGCCGTAGCGGTCCATGGTGATGACCATTCTGCCGCCGCCGGAGGCAATGCGGAAGTCCACGCCGTCTTTATTCAAGTCGGCCAGGAACTGTTCAAAGGGGTCGATATAGAGCAGTGCGGAAGTTTCCGGCACATCGCGCCCGTCGAGCAGCGCATGGACGCGGATTTTCCTGATCCCCTCTGCCTTGGCCTGAAGAATCATGGCTTTCAGGTGGGCGATATTGCTGTGCACGTTGCCGTCGGAGAAAAGCCCGAGAAAATGCAGGGTGCTGTTCTTTTCCAGACAGTTGGCAATGACTTTTTTCCAGGTCGCGCCGCCGAACACCGACTTGCTCGCTATGGCTTCTTCAACCAGTTTGGCGCCCTGGGCGAAAACACGACCGCAGCCGATGGCGTTATGACCGACTTCGCTGTTGCCCATATCTTCATCGGAAGGCATGCCGACAGCGGTGCCGTGCGCCTTGAGCTTGGTGCTGGGACAGCTTTTTAAAAGGTTCTTGAGTTCCGGAGTATAGGCTTGCAGGAAGCCGTCGCCGTCGGGATACTGGCCGAATCCGACGCCGTCCATAATAACGAGTACAACCGGGCCTCTGCGCGGATGAAATTTCGGATTTCTGGTCAAAGCTTCAACCATCTTGAGTAATCTCCTGTTATTTTTGTATTTTTGTTAAAGTTTCGTATGATTTAAAAGTATATTAAATTGACACCATAAACAGCTAGTTTATCAAGTCTTTAAGTTAGTTAACG
>CAIMFA010000299.1 GCA_903840185.1 uncultured Lentisphaeria bacterium
CCGATCTGGATGGGAACGGATGGGCATTCCGGTGCGCTGGCGGCGGCATCTGGCCATGATCAAAAATGATTTTGCACTTGTTGTTGACTATATGGAAAGTAAGACCACGCATGAATATCACTGGATATTCCACCCGCTTGCGCCGAATGGCAAAACCAGCGACGCCGACAAATCATTTCTTGTGCAAAGACCGGAAACTGGTCTGCTGCTGGCGCCTTTTGCCCCGGCGGTATTTACTGACTTTACCATCGGCGGCGGTTTTGTAAACCGCGCAGGGTGTAATATGCAGATGCCGACAGTGAACTATCGTGCCCGCGCAGCAAGTATGACTGCTGCGTACATTCTGTTTCCGGTTGCCGCCGGATGCCGCCCCGAGATAAGGCTGTCACAGCGCAACACTGATTCCGGAGTTATTTTAACAGTTCAGGCCAAAGGGAAAAATTGGGTGTTGAAAGTAGATAAAAATATGCATTTCGCGTTTGATGGTCAGGAAATACCGCTGGAATATGCGGTGTTATGAAATAGAAATTAATCGCTTAAACAGCAAAGGAAAACCATGAAAATGAAATTATTGCCGGGAAGTCTGATCGCATTGAATCTTCTGTTCAGCTGCATGGCGGCGCAGGCCGGTGCGGAGGATGTAAAAAAACCGGATGTTCCGCCAGCCGGAATCGATGAATTTGGAATCTCCATGCTTTATCCGACGACTACCAATGGTCGGGTATGGTTTTCACAATGGAATAACGGAAAAGAGCGGAATATTGAATCCGGCAGCAGGGATCCGTTTGATGAAAATTTTATCATGCGAGGCGATGGCGAAATTAATATCAATGGTCAAGGCATTGCCAGAATCTCCGGAGATGCTCCAAGAATGTATATCTACGACGAACCGCGAAAGAAAAAATGGTGCAACCTGGAAGTGACTCTTTATTTCAAAAGAATCAAGGAGACGGCGGACAAATTGAGTTATCGCGGTTTTGGAATCGGTGCCAGGTCGAACCATCAGGACGCTGCGGATAAAATTTCGGAAGTCAACGGACAAATCAAAGGTCCGGCTCTTGGTGCCGGATATTACGGGAAAATTCTCTATGACGGTAGAGTTGTTTTTCAAAAAGAACTGGTACATCATTCAAAGGCTGGCTACAGTGTAAATAAACCCAAAGAAGGCGACAGGCACTTTTGGGATACCCCTGACCGCAGTCTCCCGACGAATATTTGGGTCGGCATGAAATTCATTGTCCGTAACGCTCCCGGCAACACGGTTCAAATGGAGTTATACCGTGATTTAACAGATGGCAAAGACGGAGGACAGTGGGAAAAATTAATCGAATATACTGACAAGAGCGGCTGGACCAATCCTCTGCTGACAAAAGAGATTATCGAACAATCCACGCCTAAAGGCGTGAAAGTCATTGCTGTCGATGAAGTGCTGCGCAATCCCGGAACTTCCACATTTGTCAGGACAGACGGAATTATCGATGCGGAATGTAAAAAATTTAGTGTTCGCGAAATCGCGCCGCTGGAATAATTACAAATATTGAGGTCTTTGCAAAAGAATTCAGGAGTAATAATAAATCCGGATTTTAGTTCGAATTTCATTCTGTATTCATGCAAACCTTGAGTTTTGTAATAGACTCTATTGATATGGTAAAACGGTTTTTAAATTTGAGTGGACTAAGAAATATTATGGAACAGGACGAACTAACTTTAGAAATATTATCGGAAAAACGGCTGGATCAGTATCTCCGGACCCGCAGCACATTGTTTACTGCCGTTTCCAGAGATTATCTGCTTAATACACTGCGGAACGATTCATCTTTTCCGGTGCGTCATTACATCGCCGGAAATGCCGGCGAGGTGGCGGCCTGCGCCAGTTTTTATCTGCGCCCGATGGCGGTCAGCCATAATTTCAACATTACCGTGGCGATGGCCTGTGCCATCGGCACCCTGCCGGCGTATCAGCGACAGGGGATAGGCCGGAAATTATGGCGATATTGCGAGAAGGAATTAAGTGAACAAGCCGACGCTGTGGCGATTTATACCGGAGAAACCGGAACCGGATTTAAGTTTTACCGGGCGATGGGTTACGAACCGCTATTTTTCCCCCGTCCGCTGACGCTCGATCCTGAATGTTTCCGGACAGCGGCCGTCCGCGAAGTTGCAACCGTCCCGTTCCAGGATGCTTCCGGCCTGATGAACGGCGCGGATGAACTGTTCAGACATTGTTATGATAGAAATAACGGCTATATGGGTGATCGTCCTGATTCGCTGCTGCGCTGGAGCCGAACTTCTTATTTTTATGATGCTGATATCAGCGGCGCTACTCCTCAGTTCTCCCGGCTGGAAGCGCCTGACGGCAAACTCCTGGCTTATATGATATGGAACGGCCCGATGGAAAAGGTCGCCTGGAAAAAGGATGCTGTCGAGATTTGGGAGATCGCATGCCGGAAAGAATGTTCCGATGATGATTTATCCGCCCTGCTGTCCGCGGCAGTCAATGTCGCCGCCGCGTACGGCGTCCGGCTGATATGCTGGTCAAGTCCGGAACATTTTCTCTACAGCAAATTAACCGCATCCGGCTTTGAGGAACAGCCTCGCAATCTTGTAGTGCTTGGCAAGTGGCTGGACCTCGGCCGGTCCCTGCAGGCAAAACTTGACAGCCTGGCGGCAGCGCAAAAATGGAAAGCTTCAGTAAAAAATTGTTCCGAAAAATTTGAAATGAAAACTCCGGAATTTACCGTGGAATTAGACACTTCCTCTCTGACCAGACTGTTATTCGGACGGACTTCGGCGGCGGCGGTTCTGGCGTCCGGACTGGCCGGAGTCTATCCGGCCGGCCGGACCGAGTCTGCCCGCATGATGCTGGAAAATATTTTTGAGCCGTTCGAATGGGGATATTTTGCTTCGGAATTTATTTGATTTATTCAAATCCAAGCAAAGCGTTTTCTTCCGGCCTGGTGGTTCCGCCGCCGGTAATGCCATAAGGCAGAAGCCGCGCCGGCAAAGCAGCGCCGGTATTTTCAATCCGTTCGCACAGCATGTTAATTAGTTCCCGTCCCATCTGATTGAACGGCTGAACAAAACGGGTAAGGTTGACCCGCATGATTTCCTGAAAATCAAGGCCGGTACAGCCGATAACGCTGGTTTCCTCAGGTACTTTCACTCCATGTTCTATTAACGCCTTGACTGCTCCTAAGGCCAGAAGGTCCCCGGAACAATAAATAACATCATAATGCTCATGCCGTTGTGCCATGCATTCCATGACCGCCTGATAACCGAATTCTTCAGGAGCCCTGACCGTTTCATAAACGGTAATAGTTGCATCGCGGTCATGCCCGATTCCGAAACCGGTGACAAAACCGGAATAACGTAAGGTATTGGATATCGAAGATGCCGTCCGTGGCGATAAAATCATCAATGCGTGTCTTCGACCCGCGGTACGCATCGCCTGTCCTAATTTCAAGCTGACGGCGAATGAATCCGGGCTGACAGAGTTGGACGTTACCGTATCCCAGCGGGACGGATTGAAAAACACGACCGGCTTGCCTTTCGCTTTGCATGCCTGCAGGATTTCCTCCTGCTTGTCGATATAAGGGAACAGAATCAAGCCGTCTGCATGGTCCAGCTCGTCTATCAGTAGAGTTAAATAATTGTCCCGCTCGCTATGCGATGAAAAGGGCGTAACAGATATACGCGGCGTATGATGCGAAGCCGCATAAATAATCCCGGTATTAATCAGTTCCCAGTCGTTACGTAACGGCATGCTGAGTTCAGGAAAACATAAAATAATCCGGATGGAATCGCTGCGCGGTACAGGACAATAAAAAGTGCCGTTACCGACTTCCGTTCTTATCCGTCCCGCATCGGCCAGCAGCTTCAGAGAACGCTGGGCAGTCTGGAGGCTGATCTTAAGTTCCGCGGCGATTTTCCGGATCGGCGGAATACGAACCTCCTGTCCGGACATATTACTTTTGAATTTGCCGGACAAATATTCTTTGACCCGTTCTCCGGGTTTCAGGTTCATAAATGTCTTATCCACTGAATCTGGCATAAAATTGTCTTTTCATGGTAATTATCTGCCGTTTCTGCGTTTCCAGGAGTTAATATAGCATTTCCATAGTAAAACAAAAGCCTTGCAAGGCACGGTTTTGCAGCTAATTTCAAACCGGGCTGCATTCAACAATAAATTCTATTAAAAAAAATTAATACAAACGCTTGCATTTTATTAAGGATGATTGTATAATCTTAGAAATACAAACGCTTGCATTAATGCATTTCAGTATAAGGAATAGAAAAAATGCGCAGGGAAAGTTTTAAGATATATCAGGAACGGATCAAATGTTTTTTGAGTGATGTAACCCGGGATCTTTTTGACGGCACAATCCCGCTGGAAGCTGAATATTTCAGTTCTCATGACCATGTTCCGTTTGCGGAACGGCTGAAATATCCGTTAAAGAAAATCTCCGAAGGCGAAGTCTGGGGCGAGAAATGGAGCAGCGCATGGTTCAAGCTCACCGGCAGAGTCCCGGAAGCATGGGCCGGCAAAAAGATTGTCGCCCGGCTTAATATCAGCGGCGAAGGACTGATTTTCTCCGATGACGGCGTTCCGCTTCAAGGTATTACGGCTCAATCGATATTTGTCAGTCATTACTCGAGGGAAATATATTCTCTATGCGAGAAGGCAAAAGGCGGAGAGACCTTCGAATTCTGGTGCGAAGGCGCCGCCAATGATATCTTCGGCATAAGAAAAAATGGCCGCCCGGCTCTGGACGAAGCCAATCCGCACGGCACATTCGACGCCCGGATATCCGTACTGCAACTCTGCGCCTGGAATGAAGAGATGTGGCAGTTATCTCTCGACATCGGCTTCATTTTAAGCATGCTGGAGGAAATTCCGGAAAATAATTACCGCTGCCGCCAGCTGGTTTCAATTGTAAATGACGCGATCAATGTCTACGCCGGCAACCGCGACAATGCCGCAAAATGCCGCGCCGTGCTGAAAAAGATTTTGTCCGCTCCGGCCAACGCTTCCGCGTTGAAAGTCACCGCGGTCGGACATGCGCATATTGATACCGGCTGGCTGTGGCCGGTAAAGGAAACGATCCGCAAATGCGGCAGAACCTTCTCCAACCAGATCGGGCTGATTGAAAAATATCCTGATTACGTTTTCGGTGCGTCCCAGCCGCAGCACTATGCCTTTACCAAAGAGCGCTATCCGGCGCTTTATGAGAAGATTAAAAAGTATGTTAAGAAAGGCCGCTGGGAACCGCAGGGCGGCATGTGGGTGGAGGCCGACTGCAACATTATCAGCGGC
>CAIMFA010000300.1 GCA_903840185.1 uncultured Lentisphaeria bacterium
AGCCCCCTGCGGCAGGCGGGTTTCCGCCAGAACTTTGAAGGCGAATTCATTTAAATACGGGACGTCCGGTCCGGTGGCTACCAGTCCGTCCGCCTCGGCAGGCCAGAATTTATTGCCGCCGCAGGCCGGGAAGCAAACCGCATGGGCAACTTTCAGCCCCAGCGGAATTTTCCCGGCAGTGCCGAGCAGGCGTGAAAGCAAACTTATAACCGCGTACTTATTTTTGCGCGCCTGGCCGAACGGATCGATCTGCCGCCCGTCCTGATACCAGACTCCGTCATGGTAGCTGATCTGCCCGCCTTTCACCTCAAGCACCAGCAGGCCGTGCCGTGAATGATGAAGGAGAAAGTCGATTTCGCCTTCCCACCGGTTTTTATTCAAATCGCGGGAGACATAGTCAAATGAATGGAATATCGTCCAGTTGTTATCAAGGTGTTTTAATGCCTGAAAGACCATTACTTCCGATTGCGGACGCACTTTCCCATCGCATATCGCAGGTATCATTGTGGCCATTAATCCCCTCCCCCGTCATTGTATTTGCATATCAATCCCGGTTATGCAGCAGCTGACTCCGGAATAACACCAATATTGCATAAAAAAACCGCCGATGCAAATTCATTTTACATTATTTTCGCCGATTAATCTCAAGGATTCAATAATAACTTGGTTCAGCGGGGAAATCATCATGGATTGCAAAAACGGGGTTATTAATCTTTTCAGGCTGATGCTCTTGCGTCTCAACAAAACAGTGGCGCCGCCGCCGCAAGAAAAATTTGATTCTTTTGAGACTGGATTTTAAATACCGCTAATGTGAATGGATAAATAGATAAACGGCCGGGACGGGTTATGAAATGGTGCAAACCGGGGCAGATTCATTTGAAAGATATATGATTTTTATCCGGAATTTTTATTCTAACAACACCATAGACACAAAATGTCCGCAGCGGTCTTATATAATTGATATCAAACATAAAATAATGAATATATAGAATAATGAGGAGTGGAAAAATTATGAACGTTGAAGAATTCAAAAAAATGTCCAGGCATGACCAGTTCTTTTACGTGATGTTCCAGGAAGACGGGGAGGCTTTCAGGGAGTATCTGGATTTTGAGTTCCTTACCGGCAGCGACTGGGCCTGGTGGATCACGGTGGACTCAGCCAGGCTCAAGGATTGCCCCTTTAATAAACTGAAGCCAGTGGACTGGGCGCATATCCTATCTTTCCATCCGGAACTGGCACCGGAGTATCTGCGTGGCAGCAAATGGGATGACTTCGACGGTTCAGACTGGGTGACGCTTCTGCAGCAGCCGGAATTAGCGGAATACTGCGACTGGAGCAAGCTGGGATTTTCCGACTGGAGAGCCCTCATGGGCTTTACCGATGAATTCGTTGCAAAATGTCCGTTTGAGAATTTTGAACCGGAAGAAATTGACGAATTGCTGCGGCTCTATCCGGAATTAACTCCGTATGCAGGATTGAAAGATCCATATATGTTATATATTTTGAACGAGCAGCCCATTGCTTCAACCGCGGATGACGATGATATTCCGTTCGGCATATTACCCAGGGACAATTCAAAGGAATCGGCGGCATTATCTTTATTGCTGCAGACTGTCCTTGGCTGCTCTCCGGCGGAGTCTCATGCAAAAACAGCCTGGATCCGACACAGTCCAAAGTCCGTAATTGCCGTCTATGCGCGTGATTTCGCCCAGCACCAGCGTGAACGGCTTGATGCGGCTCTGCGGCTTGTCCAGCTCCCGCTGAATTGCATATCTGAACCATTTGACGAACAAAATTTGTAGCACGACACGACATGGACACAAAATGTCCGCAACGCGCTGATATATTTATAATAAATATAATTAGGAGTATAATAACATGCCAAGATTTTTCTACAGGCCGAGCAGCCAGAAAGAACCAAGCGACTACATCCGCGCCGAAGTTCTAAAGTTCACGCTGAACTATACCAGGGACATCAACGAATTGTCCAGCGAATTTGTGCTCGACAATCTGCTAAGCTTCCTTAGCAAGACGGAAGTCATGGCGATAATCGACCAATACTTAAAACTGGTCAAGCGGAAGGACGAGGAAAGCAAAAACATCCAGGACGTAGTCAGCTTCAAGCGCCTGTACTCGGAAGCCGTTGAATATCTGACGGACGGCTTCAATTCTCCCCCAAAGTCAGCGCTGCTCGAAAATATCATCGGGTCTGCCGAAAAGGCGCTTAGAAAGTGCCGGAAAACAGGCCGGATAAAAGATGACGTCTTCGCGTTGCGCATCGGCGAACTGCAGCATATGCTGGACATTTCCGACGAGGCGATCGAAGTGTTTAAAGTTTTATATTTTTCAAGGAACAGCCATGACTTTGAAGAGATGTGCTCTCATTCATCTATTGCTTTGAACGGACGGAACGGGCTGCGGCCGGCGATTCTAGCCCTGAAGCGCTTCACGGGATATTCCGAGCAGGTTATAAAACAGGCCATTTCAAAAGAAGCGCCGCTCCGCAAGTACGGAGTGCTGGAGGAGGAGCTCGAAGTTGCCAGGCAGATCTCGGAGTTCCTGACCGGGCTCACGGCCGAGCCGCTGACCAGCAAGTTCTTCCGCAAGTACCAGGGGGATGTGGTCGGGGTCGAGTCCCACACCACCATCAGGAGGCATGTGGAAGTCATCGAAAAGCTCATCCGCAACCGTGAAGACAAGGGAAGCGTCAATATCCTTCTGTACGGCATGCCCGGCACCGGCAAAACTGAGTGCTGCCGGTCGCTGGGCCGCCATCTCGGCAAGGATATCTACGAAATAAACACTTATGAAAACGATGAGAGGCCGTATTCAGGCACCCGGTTCAGGTTTGCCGCCCTGAAGGCCTGCCAGAACTCGGTTCAGCTTGACAGCAGCATCATCATGATTGACGAGGCCGATGAAATGCTCAACGGCGGCAGCACCGCCTCTTCGATGTTCTTCTCCCAGTCCAGAAATACGGAGAAGGATATGCTCAATGATTATCTGGACAACAGCCCTGGGGTCTATTTCTGGGTTACCAACCATTCCAGGAGCATCGAGGAGTCAACCCGCAGGCGGTTCGACTATTCGATCGAGTTCAAGAATTTCACTAAAGCCGAACGGGCCAAACTCTGGCTGAGCTGTATCAAAAAACATCAGCTCGACGGCATCTTCACCGCCGAGGATATTGCCGGATTCGCCAAAAAATACGAGATAAATGCCGGCGGGATTGAGGTGGCGCTGAAAAACTACAGGCGGCTGGTGAAGAACGATAAGCCCGGGGCGGCGAAGCCGGCCGGGGCGGAAATCATAGACACGATCCTGGCGCCGCATATCAGCCTGATGACCGGCGGCAGAAGGAAGCAGGAACTGTCGGACCCGGTGCCGTTCTATTCGCTGGAAGGGCTTAACATCAAGGGGGAAATCCCTATCCAGGAATCGCTGGACATCCTGAAGCATTTCAGCGAACGGCTGAGCGCCGACAGCGCGGGGCTGCAGCAGGAACGTATAAACAACATGAATCTGCTGCTGCACGGCCCGCCGGGAACCGGCAAAACCGAATTCGCCAAGTTCGCGGCGCTGGAAATAGGCCGGCCCCTGCTCTGCAAGCGCGGCAGCGATCTGCTCAGCATGTGGGTCGGCGGCACCGAACATAATATCCGGGAGGCGTTCCGGGAGGCGGAGGAGGACGGGGCGATATTGTTCATCGACGAAGCCGACGGCCTGATCGCGGACCGCGGCAACGCCCAGCGGAGCTGGGAGGTTACCCAGGTCAACGAACTGCTCAGCAATATGGAGGAGTTCAAAGGGATCCTGATCTGCGCGACCAACTTCAAGAAGAATCTTGACGCCGCATCCATCCGCCGGTTCAACCTGAAAATCGAATTCGACTACCTCAATGGCGCAGGCAAGCAGGTGTTCTTCAAGCGGGTGCTTGGCGAACTCGGCGGCAGGGACCTTGATGCGCAGGAGGCCGCCGCGCTGGATAGAATTGCCAGCCTGGCGCCCGGAGATTTTAAGATTGTCCGGCAGAAGTACAGCTTCATGCCCAAAGCCAAAGTGAGCACTGCGGCGTTGATCAGTTCGCTGCAAACGGAGGCTGAAAGCAAGAACGGAGTAAGGGCAGGCAGCATTGGCTTTTGAGCCGCCTGCAAACACCAAGGTCAAGGATTTATGCTATATGAGAGACATTGCTATCTGCGGGAAATGTGAACGGTTTGAACGAAAAAAACTGCTTGTCCGCTGCGCTGTCGAGGTAAGTTCCGGGTTTGTAACTTATCAGGAGAAGTTTATGGATACTTCAAAGTTCAGCCGGCAGGTAGTTTTTGAAAAATGCCTGTTTTATCCAGGACAAATTGGCTTTGCGGGCAGGAACAGAAGCCCGGCAACGGAACTGAAAGGTGAAAGTCAGAATTAAACAAACGGCATGAAGTGACTGGTGAAGGGTGATGGTGATTTGCAATTAACTAATCACCAATTTAGACTGGATCGGGCTGTATTTAAAAAGGAATTAAAAAGGAGGAATTTGAATATGAATGACGGCTACTGGGGAAATTACCTGACCGGGGATATATTTCTGATTGACGAACACGAAATGTGGATCCGGCGCGAGAACAATGCCGACAAACTCGGCATTCCGCAGGCAGTGCAGAAGAAATTCAAAAAGTTTGCCGTGAAGGAGGACCGCGACCGCTTGCTGCCCTTCATCTTCGCCAATGCGCCGGTGATGCGTTTCCGCGGGCATGGTTCGTATGTCACGATGGAGTTTAACTGTGCCGACTGGACAAAACCGCTGGAACTGGTGCGCAAATGGTGCAAAGCCAATGGCGGCCCGCAACTCGGGCTTAACATTATCAACTTCGCCGCCGGGGAAGGAATCGAAACCACCTGGGAAAATTTTGAACTGGACAAAGCATTCCCGGTAAATTTAACCATGGGGGAAAATTAAATGCCAACCGAATATTATCACAAGCTCGTTAAATCCGTGCAGGAAAATGCCGGAGACCAAATTGCCGGACTCGGCGTCATGAGAGTAATCATCGCCTATACCAAGCTTGGCGGCGTTGGGAAATACGATTATTTAAAACTTATAGGAGAACCCGTCAGTTTGAACAATGCACTCGAATTGTTCGACGGCATGGATTTCCATTGTGCGACTCTCTCGCTCGAAAAAGACTGGGAACTTACCATCAACGCCTATGACGGGTTCAGACGCCTGGAGCAAAAAAATGTATCAACCCAGACAGGAATAAATAAAATGACCGGAGAACCCAACTTGTCAAACCCTTCCGCCATGGAACAGGCCATGCTTGACGCGGACAGCGTCCGGATTGTCATTCGGATCGCGGGTGGCGACCGCCTGCAGGAACCGCAGGCGTTGCTTTCCAGTAATTTTTTTGCCAAAACTACACTTCGCGCGGCGATGCTGCTACTCGAAGTCGGCATGAATGCCCCGGACAGGGAAAAGGCCATAAAATTCCTGAAAGAATTCTACGGCACGGCGAAAAATCAGGATGAATTCCAGCATCTGCCAGAATTAATCGAACTCCTCGAGGATGCCTGCAAACCACTGGATGAGCAGCCGGAGGAGCTGGAGCAGGAACTGATCGCTGCAATTGAAAACCACCGGACGGATAAAATTCTGGCGCTGATTTTTGAGCGAGGAGCAATGCTTAACCAGATTGCGCCGGTGGTCAGCCTTGATTTTGCCCAATTGGAGCTTAAGGCCATTCTGGCTGTTCTCGACCGGGGCATTTCGATGCGTGCATTGCCCAATGCTTTTGCCGCGATTACCCAAATTCTGGAGTCGGAAAAGCTTTCTGGAAAGGAATATTCTGACCGCGTGATGATCGCAAAAGCCATCAGCCGGCTGATGCAGGGCTATTTGAGCTGGGAAACGAACCAGCATGACCAGGTGTGGTTTCCATACCCAGGATTTGGTAAAACTGTAAAGATAATTACTGATCCCCACAATAGGTGCTTCATGAGAAAATGCAGCAGAAACCGGAAAAAGTTGTGCAAATTACAGCGAGAAAAGATATTATGAATGAACACAAGGATGGATTTCTGTCAAGGTGCCTCAAAAGACTTTTCTTGGGGCCGAATTATAATTTCTCCGCGGAAGAAAGACAACACGCGCATCGCATGATATTACTATCCTGCGCCCGCTGGAACTGCTCGAAGACAGAATCTGACGGAAAAATACACGTTGAACATATTACACGCAAAAAGAACGCTGCTGAGCGGTTTGAATGTCAAAGGCATACTAAAACAATGGGGGTAAAATTAAGGATTGAGAAGCGAGGAGAGAAGGCAGAATAGATCCTGATTTTAGTTATAGTTTCATTTTGGATTCTAGCTTCTGAATACGTGCATTTTGCAATTGGCTCAAATGATGAATTTTACTTGCCCGCAATCTTCGTATATTTATAGAAAGCAAGTTGACTTCATCACTGAATAAAGTAAGTTCTAACAAATATTTGCGTTTTATATTGAGATAATCTATAAACAGATCAACTTTTTGAGGAGAATTACAATGAGTGTCACAAAGAATGATGGATCCACCGAACAAGGGACTAGTGATATGCTAATTGCCGTATACAACAAACTGGACGACAAATCAGCTTACCGCAACGATTTATTCGAGCTTTTTGGATCTCAGGACGGCACAAAACGTTGTTGCATCGGAAGTGACAATGGCATGAAGACTCCATTATCAGGCTGGTCCTGGGGAATGCCCGGATGGAAAAAGATCATGAAATATGTTTATTACGTAAAGCTTGGAAAAAATGGAGATAAAAAAGTATTCGATACATGGTACATTAAAGAGCAAGAGGCAAATTTTTCAGAATCCATGACATGCCTGAAAAACATGAAGAGATCGGAAGAGCACACGTC
>CAIMFA010000301.1 GCA_903840185.1 uncultured Lentisphaeria bacterium
GCTTCACACGTTTCGTTACCTCCTCGTGTGCCTGGTTCTGTTCCGAACTGCTGGTTAGGCTTTGTTCGCGCCGGATTGGCCGGCTTGTCTACATTAGCTTTCCTTGGCGCACACAATTTCGACATTCTTCAATTGCTCGACCTTCAAACCGTCAGTATATTCCAGCGCCCTGACCTTATAACCGGCCTTGAGAAGTTCCGGAAGCGCTGCGCGCCCGACCTTGCCGCCAGCCCCAGTAAGCAGAATGTTTTTGACTTTCATGATTTCCTTTTTGTGATAATTTTAGTATCATAAGGGTTAATTGAAAAACTCAGTTTTTGCATGAATTCAGAAGTTAGAATCTAGAATTTAGAATGAAATTCGACCTGAAATCCGGACTTATTCTGACTCCTTCTGAATTCTGACTACTTTTGCAATTACCTAATAAAGTTAATTTATTTAATGTTTTTCCCGATTGTCTTTTTTGCATTTACTTCGTTTTAATAGTTTAATGGCAATTAATAACAGCACTTAACGAAATTGATTTCGTAAATATAATTATATATTCTACTGGTTGTTTCGTCAAGTAATTTTGTTACAAAAAACAAATATATTTCAAAAAAGTCGTTTATTGTTATTGAAAAACGAAAACGATTTTGTATAATATGATTGCAATGATTTTTCAGAATCGTTAATAAATGTTTAGGTATCATCCATGGGTCCGATAAAAGTTAAAGTTGACATAAATTACATAGCCATGAAACTCAAGATGGCGCGGTCTACCGTTTCTAAAGCATTGAATGACCGGCTGGATGTCAGCGAGGCGACCAAAGAGAAGGTCAGAAAATTTACAAAAAAACTGAATTACACTCCCGACCGCTTTGCCCAGGCGATGCGCTTGAAAAAAAGCGGGCTCATCGGTGTTATAATGCACGAGATGAAGCATGAATTTTTCGTCGAAATTGCCAGAAGCGTCACGAGGGAGGCGCAGAAAAATGGCTATCAGGCAGTTTTTGCATCTTCGGAAGGGGACACGGGAAATGAGTCTGCAATAGTGAATGATTGCTGCCGCCGGTATATCGACGGACTAATAATCATCCCGTGTATCGGAGGAGATTTTTCGCATTTGAAAAACCTTGACGTGAAAGAAAATCTTTTTGTAATAGTTGATAATTATGTACCCGGAATAGATGCCCCGTTTGTCGGGACAGACTTTGACGAAGGCGGATATATTGCTACAACATATCTGCTCAAAAACGGACATAAAAATATTGCGCTTATTCTCGGGCAGAAGGAGCTGTCCAGTACTTCTGAACGCCTTCTCGGGTATGCCAGAGCGTTAAAAGAGGCATGTGTGCCTCTTAAAGAACAATATGTCAGATACGGGAGATACAGTCCTGAATCCGGACAGGAGAATATCAATAATCTTTTAAAAGCATCGCCAGAGATTACTGCCGTCCTGTGCGCCAATACCGACCTGTCCGAAGGCGCCGCACAAGGAATAGCCGAACTTGGCAGAAAAATCCCCGGCGATATTTCCATGATGGATTTCGGCGGTACCCGTTTCACCGCGGTTAACCAGAAAAACGAAACCATCGGCCAAACAGCCGCACAGACAATTTTCCGTCTGATTAACGGGGAAAAGATCACCGGTAAAATCATCATCAAGCCAGAAATAGTCGAGAGAAATTCGACAAATAACAATGAGGGCACCGGCAGAGTTCAAGTGGATATATTATAACAGCCTGACTGGCCTGCCGATTTTTGCTGATTGGTTGATTGCTGCACAATATGCCAGGGCATGGCGACCGGCTTCACCTGGCGACGGATTACCGGATATTCCAACCTTGATCGAGTCAACGAACCAGGCATGGGAATTCTTGACTTTGCCGGACTTTACCGGTTTATATTTGCCGTCTCCCAGTTTCAACTCCAGTCCGGCTTCGCTGAACCCCATCCGGATAATGCCTTTGCTGCCGTACACCTCGAGCAACCCTGTACCGGCAGGGAACGTCCAGCTCAATTCAAGCACCCCGGTCGCGCCATTGGCAAAATCGAACATTGCGGTAACGTTGTCAGGAACATCGTTTCCAGTGATTTCTGTACGGTTGACTGCAAATATTTTTTCTGTTTCGCCGAAACACCAGCCAAGGAAATCGGCCATGTGGACGGCAATATCCATCACTATGCCGCCAGCCGACTTTTTACTGGTGAACCAGGAGGCCCCTGACGACCAGCCTTTGTCCGGAGTCGTGCTTGAAGCACGGAGGCAGCGGATGTGAAGCGGCTTGCCGATTCTGCCGGAGTCGATCAGTTCCTTGATTTTTACATACTCCGGGGTAAAACGCAAGGTTTGATTGACTTGCAGTATCAGATGTTTCTTTTTTGCCAGCGCGATCATATCATCCGCCTGCCGCAGATTTACCGCCATTGGTTTTTCTATCAGGACATGCTTCCAGGCATTCAACGACTGCATGCACAACTGATAATGCGTGAAGTTGGGGGTACTGATTATGACCGCGTCAATTCCGGTTTTCAGCAATGCCGGAACCGCGGAACATATTTTTGCATCCAGCGCATAATATTTCTTTATTTTTTCCGCCGCCGCCGGATTTTTATCGAATAATGCGGATATTTCAACCTTGCTTTTAAGTTCATTTAACGCAGGCACATGCAATACTTCGACAATCCTGCCGCACCCGATCAGCCCAACTCTGATTTTTTTCATCTTTCAGCAACTCCGAAAGTTTTATTTGAATTTCTATTACTTCTTTAAAAGTTTTTCCACAATACTGTCACGGAGCATTTCAAATCCGCCTGATTTGAGCCCGAAATGTCCGTAAAACTTATGTGCGTCACCAACAGCATAACCGCCTTCATTATACATTGCCGCTTGCGCCAGATAACCGATGCAGCCGTCGGTATACCCGGTAACATAAAGTTTTCGGATACCAGTTAAAGCTCTGAGCTGTTCCGCCATTTTTGAGAAAACTTCAGCGTTTATTCCGATAAATGTCAGCCCTCCGATTTTCAAAATATGAGTATACGAAATTGCCGGCTTGAGCGGCTTTTTATTTTCGATGATTTCTCCGGTTTCATCGCTCCAGATACGAATGGCTTCACGGAAACGCCTGGTAAAAAAATTGTCTTCCCTTGAGTCAAAAGAACGCTGATGAGCATCTGCAATTTCTGCCAGCTTTTCCTTTGTAATTACATCCAGAGGAAGTTCAAGTTCAGTAAATGAAGCTGATACTGCACAATCGGAACATTCAGAAAGGCGTGAAATCTCTGCGGCGATACTGTCCCCTAGAATTGTTCCAGCCTTCTCTACCCCGGAATAGTCATCCGCCACAAGGGACGGATTGATATTCCCGCATCCGCCGTTAGTCAGAAAGACTGCCGGACGACCTTTAATAAGAGTACCCGCACGGGCTGCGGCAAATCCGGCGATATCCGACGAAATCTTGCGGTTGTTGCTGGACAGGCCGACATTGTGCATGGCAAAATTGGTAAATATTGCTTTGAACGTGCCGTCTTCTCTTTTAAACGCAAGTACCGGAAGAGCGTTGTCGACATGGGAATTCTTAGGTGATTTAGTGCGGTCAAATGATATTCCTTCGACCGCGGATTCTGAAAAATGCATGGTGACGTCTTCGATATTCGTCAGAGCGTCTTTTACGCTTGCAATAATGGTTTTTTTCAGGAACTCAACATATTCTGGATTAATGTCCCCGCATTTGCGCAGGAACACGGTTGCCGGGCCGGCGTGGGTATGCGTCGCAGAGAGAAAGACATTTACCACGTCAATTGCAGAAATTTCAGCAACTGCGTTACGGATATGCCTGGCCAGTTCATTTGAGAAACCAATGAGATCACAATGTAGCCAGATTATTTTATTCCCGTAACTTTCGATATATAACGCTCTAGCGTATAGCTCGTCATATTTTCCGGTTGAAGGCTGTTCCCTCAAAAGATAACCGCATAATTCGATTCCCGGTTCCGGTGTGATAAGTTTTTCAGAGGTTCCGATTTTCATAATTACGCCTGCTTGTTAAAATTACACAACTCTTTTCTATTTTCATATACTTTAGATACAGCGTTTACGATATCGTCCATATCTTCCTGAGTTCCGAGAAGAACACTATGATGCATCCAGCATCCTTCCTGGCCGGCAGCCTTTTCCGCGACCGGGCATTTTGTCTTTGAATAATCTAATGATTTATTAGTATGTTTCCATTCGGTAAATGATGCAAACTGTTTTTTAAGCATAAACGGCTGCTGGTATATTAGTGTAACGTAACCTGCGCAGGCCGGAATCCCTTCAGCAGTCAACGCTTCAAGGAAAGTTTTTCTTGAAATGCCGAAAACTTCAGCGTCATAACGGAAAAGGTAGAGATGATACGCCATTCTGGTGGATTCCTCTTTTCTCGCCAGCGGCCTGATGCCCGGAATTCTGGAAAGCTTTTCATCTAAATATGCGGCATTCAGCTGGCGTTTCTCTGTTTCTTTGTCGAGTTTCTTCAACTGCTCGTTAAGAATTGCGGCTTGAAACTGGGATAAACGGTAATTGCTTCCGAGATTTTCATGCTGGTACCATGCGCCGTCTTTTATTCTTCCGCAGTTCTGGATGCTCCAGCATTTATCTGCAAGTTCTTTGTTGTTTGAAACAATCGCGCCGCCTTCGCCGGAACACAGATTCTTGCTTGACTGAAAAGAGAAGCTGCCGATGTCGCCGATTGAACCCACCCGCCGGCCTTTGTATTCGGCGCCGTGCGCATGTGCACAGTCTTCAATAACATATAGTCCGTTAGTTCTGGCGATTTTCATAATTTCATCCATATCCGCCGCCTGCCCGCCGAGATGAACAGGTATGATCGCTTTGGTACGCGGAGTTATTAAAGCTTCAATCTGCTTAGGATTAATGCAATAGGTGTCAGGATCGACATCCGCAAAGACGGGTACGCAATTGGCTTCAATGACGCTGGTGGCTGTAGCAAGAAAAGTATAAGGCGGAACTATCACCTCGGAACCAGCTTCAATACCGCAGGCCAGCAGTGCGTTGCGAAGTGTAACTGAACCATTTGTCATGGTTACGCAGTATTTACAGTGTTGATATTCAGCAAACGCTTTTTCAAATTTTTCAGTTTCAGTTCCGCCGTATCCCCACACCCCGCTGTTAAGAGTTCTTAATAACGCGTTTTGTTCATTCTCGCCGTATTGAGGCCACGCCGGAAACGTTTTCCCTTCTCTTATTTTCTGTCCGCCCAGAAGCGCGAGCCTGGATTTTGTATTGACTGTCATATGATTTCCACTCCTGTTTTATTACTTTGTCTAATTGATATTTTATTTGATACTGATTATTATTATAAACGAAAAAAAGTTTAAAACAATGGATAAAATCGTCATCAATAATGCCAATATTAACCATCTAAATTAAAGGGTGATGTACACGGCTGTCAATAAGAATGCTTATCTTAGAAATTTTTCTTTATATTGCAAAGGGGAGAAGCCTTTGAGTTCCTTGAAGCGCCGGCTGAAATGGTAAGGATCCGGATAGCCGAGGTCTGCGGCAATTTCTTTGACGGTTCTGTATTTTACGGCCAGCATTTCGGATGCTAACTGCATTCTAAGATTATCAATATAATTTTTTGAAGTCATTCCGGTTTTTGCTTTGAATATTCTGGTTAACTGGGAGGCACTTAGACTGCAAAAATCAGTCATTTCCTCCAAACTCCAATATTTCCCTGGAAACTTTTTTATTTCTTCAAGAAGCTGCTCGAAGGCAGGATTTTCTGAAACTCCGGAGTTTTTGTTTTCAAAGTACAGGTCTGCCAGAAGTTTCTGGAGTTCCATGTTTGCTTTGATCTGTGAGTCTTCAGAATTGTCAAGAGCCAGTTCAATGATTGGAAGAAGCCGCCTGACTTTGCCAATCTTTAAAATGCCATTCTTAATGATGCCGGAATTAAATAGATAATCGGCAACCGGTCCATAAAAAGAAATAGCATCTTCAATATAAAGTTCCTCATAACCGCCATATTTGTGTTTAAAACCCGGGGTGACTAATATCCCATCGCCTTTTTCCACTTCTTGAATTTCGCCGTCCGGAGAAGAATACCAGCCTCGGCCGTCAAACATGTGTGAAAGATCATAAAATTCAAAATGCCGCAGAGGCATATTGGCCGGATTAGCAGGGCGTCCGGAATTTTCACGACAGAATTTACATATCCATAGTCCGTATTTGCGATGTATCTCCTGAATTCCTTTAGGCAGAGCATGTTCTCTGGAATACAGATGTATCGATCGGTGGTCAATACTAGCATTGTCGATGATGGTTTTATCCATTGTCTTAACTTCTTTTGTAGTTTATTATAATAGAACAGATTAAGATCGAAAGTCAATCAGGAAACGGTTTGCAAAAAAGAATGAAAATAATTTTTTCCGCTATCCATTACCATAAAAGAACAATACCGTATTTCTTTGCGCAGATATAAAGGCATGATTTTCTGCCTCAATTATACTTTCGTGAATATTAACGAAAAATTGAGAAATACTACAAACTAAAAAAATGATTTTGCCAAAAGTTTTAACTTCTGGGACAGAAAATGTAAAGTTTGCATGGGCACTTTGGTTATAAATACTTAATCTCTAGGCAGAAAAAATGGTGGAGCTGAGGGGATTCGAACC
>CAIMFA010000302.1 GCA_903840185.1 uncultured Lentisphaeria bacterium
GGATAATAATGATGTCGGCGGTTTTAGTAACGGATGGATCCCACGTCGAAAAGTCTTTCTCCACCACGCCGCCCGGCAGTGAAAGTTTCGGCGCGGTCTTTTGCGTTTTAGCAAGCTTATCACAGATTTTCTTGTACAGAACGTGAACGTAATCCTTCTCCTGGCTGGTCGCGGCCATGCCCCAGTCATAGTTCCAACCGATATGCGGCGCTTTGCCGTGCTGCCGGATGCTGTTCCCGATAATCACGACTTCCTTGACTTCTCCCGCAATGACACTGAGACTGCTGAGGCCGATCACCAGTGCTGCTGTTAACCAGTATTTTTTTAACATTTTTCAATCTCTTTCTGTCTATTTTGATGATTTTTCCGATAACGCATTCCAGACGGCTTCCGCGATCAGCTTCATGCCGCGATTGCCGGGACGGACGGCAAGTTTGGGATAAACCCCGTCAGCCGAGGCAAGATTAGCCGGGTCTTGCGCAATCGCGCGCAGACTGACGAACTTTGCGCCCGCCGTCAGCGCCGCTCCGGCAATGTAAGGTTCGATCTTTCCGTTGCTCCACGGGCCGATGCAGATTACGGTTCTGGCGGAGCCGCCGCGAAGCTCTTCGATCATCTGCCGGTAGGCTTTCTGATATTCCTCCGGTGAAATACCGCCCTGATAGTTGTCGCCAAGTTGAATGATAATCACATCGGCGGAATTAGGCACAAGATGGACCCAGCCGGTCATGGTATCTTCATACATGATATTATCCAGCGTCAGTACGGCATTGGGCGAAACAGTCTTGACCAGAGCAAAAAGCCGGTGCGCATAATCCTTGTCCTCGCTGGTGGCGGCCATGCCCCGGTTGCAGTTCCAGCCGAGTTCCGGCACCGGGGCGTTTTTGGTCAAACCGTCACCGATAATCAGAAGTTCATTAATGTGCTGCTGTCCGAAAACGTTTCCGGCGAGTATTACTGCCGTAAATGCTGTCAGACAAAGTTTCATTTTATTGCGACCTATAAGTTTATGACTTTTTATTTGCCTGGATCTGTCTCAGGAGACTGTACGTTCCGGTTGAAAAAATTCAACAGCACTTCCTTGCGCGGCGTAGTTTTCTTTATGGAATTATCGGACTGGCTTTCTCCATGCTCGACGCTCCAGCCGTGGTATTCGCGGAACGCATGATAAGTCCAGTCCCAGCCGTATTCTTCGAAGATGTCAATGACATCTTTAAGCCACTGATCAGCACCAGGCGCCCAGCGGGCGGCGCTGAATTCGCCAACATAAACCGGCACCTGATATTTCTGCTGAAATTCGCGCGCCGGCGCCAGCGCTTTGCGGAGTTCCTCCTTGTCCCATTTTTTGCCGCCGATCATACCGGGATAGCTGATGCCGGCGGGGCGGCCATGGACGCCCTGATGAGTAAATTCGCCGGGGTCGTAGAAATGAATGCTGTAAATCACATTCGAAACGTTAACCGGTTTGAATGCTTCCAGCCCGGCCGGGCTGCCCCACATCGCCGGTTCAATGATGATCGGTTTGACCGGGTCAACTGCCCGTATGGCTTTTGCGACGCGCTCGGCCAGCCGGTTCCAGTCCAGTGCGCCGCCCGGCTGGTAGACATAATTGTTTTCACGCGGTTCATTGAGTATATCGTATCCCCAGATCACCGGATTGCCTTTATAACGGGCGGCCATCTTTTCCCAGGCGCCGACCAGCATATTCTGGCTTGCTACAGTCCAGTTCAATTCATTGTGCAGCAGTTCGTCCTGGGTCATGCCGGGTCCGGAATGCAGATCGATTAGAATCTTCACGCCGTATTTGCGGCACAGCGGCAGAACTTTATCGAGCCGGGCGATTTCCTCGTCCAGCCATGCGTTCAGCAATTCCGGCGTGGTCAAATTCAGCCGCTGCGGATTGCTGAGCTGAAACCGCATCAGATTGGCATGCCAGACCTGTCCCAGTTCCATGATATCGGCGTCCCCGAGCGCTCCGCCGCTCATGACGCCGCGATATTTCGTGGTTTTCTGCAGCGGCGCTGACTGCGCCGCGGTTGCGGTGGAATTTTCGGTTTCCGGGATCATGGTGATTTTGATGGCGGCAACGGAGACGCTGCCGGTGCAGCCCTGCAGTCCGAGTGCGAGGTCGAGCTTTTCAGCATTGGCCGGAACCCGGATAAAAGTGGTAAACTTCTGCCAGTCATAAGTGCCGTAGCGTTTGCTTTGATCCTGCCATACTTCCGAATAGGGTGATTTCAGATGGATCATCAGCTTGGGGCCGAGATAATCAAATTTCGGTTTGCCCAGATTGTCGCCTTTCATCATGGCTTCCAGTATCAGTCCGCGACATCTGGCTTTATTCATGTCCAGTTGTATGTTTGTGAGACCGTTCTGCGGCGCGTTGTAACTGAATTTAACACAGCCGGAGCCGTCCGGGCCGCCGCCGGGAACGTATTCCAGTCCCGGGCATGAAGTCCATTTTTTTACTGAATCGGCGTTTGCAAAATTCTCCTTAAAAAGAATTTCCGCCTGCTCGTCCGCCGCCATGACGCCGGTACAGATAATTCCGGTCAGGGCACAGATTGCGATTATTATCAAATTGCTCTTCATCCTTGTTTTCCTTTTACTTACTTTATGTTATTTGAGACATTTTTTATTGACGATAAAATTCAAAAGCAGTCATCGAATGCGGCGGGAAAGTGTGCCGCAGGGAGTTGTTCCGTACCGCCGGTTCAGTTACTTCCGGGGTGAAGTATTTGCAAGTGCCGTAGTCCTGCTGATACAATTCAAACGCTTTGGCGTTTTTTACCTCAAACGCATTAACGTTGATATCCGCGTCGATGGCAGTTTTGATGCTCTTGTTAAATACCATCAGATAAAGAGTCCTGCCGTCCTGCGACAGCGATGAACTGGCGGTCAGGCCCTGATATGCGGGAAATGTATCAGTAGAAAACAGCTCAAGCTTCAGATTCCTGATTTCCAGTCTGCCGGATACCGGCGGATTGACGTTTTCCAGCCGCACCAGCACCGTTGCGCCGGGGCAATCCGGTTTGGTCATAAAATTACCTTCAAACGGCTGCCAGTCACGGGCATTTTCCGCTCCGGTCACGGCAATCGCCGACTGGGTTTTATCCCAGCCGCGCACATCACACATTCCAAGGCCGACAGACGGTTTGCCCGTGCTTCCGGGTTCCGGCGTAAACTTAGCTTCGAACGTAATCCGGAACCGGCATGATTCGCCGGCTCTGATCACGCCGGAGTCGGGCCGTTTGATGCGGGAGAATTCTATATAAAGGGGCTTTCCGCACCCGGTAAGGTTTACCGCTAATTCGTTGTTTGCGCTTAAACTTGCCGTTGTTCCCGCTCGCGAAAATCCGGACAGATTGAAGGCATCCATAGTCATATCCGCAATTTTCCGCGACGGAATAATCCGGCTGCCGGCCGATCTGTCCAGGCCGTTAGCGGCAGCGGCTTCTATTCCAGGGGCGCCGGTTATGGCGGCGGCAACCAGTTCAGTGCCGAAATGTTTACCCCAGAGTTCAAAGAACGGCAGCGTGGCTCTCCTGGCGGTGATTTTGCCGTCGGAGCTGGCGGCCGTGCCCCAGAACCCGTTCAGCACGTGCCAGTAGTTGGCGGTGGCGATCCGGTTCTCCGGATTCAGCCAGAGACGGGTCATATCGGCACACTGCAATCCGGCGATATAACTGAAACGGTAATAAGTCGGCTCGTTTTTTTGAGACGAGATATTGAATTCAGTGACTGCCAGCGGCAGATCTCTGCCGCAGCCTTTTTTGATTAATTCCCGATACATTTTCAACCGGTATTCAAGCTGGTCGCCAAACGCCATGGCGGCGCTCAGGCATGCTTCCGGATTCAGGTCATCAACGCCGGGCCCGTAAAAATGCACCACCACAAAATCAGCAAACGGACATGCACCGCGATAAACCTCCATATTCCATGGACAGCCGTAATCGGCGCCGCTGCCGGGAACGGTGACGACCCCGACCAGGATTTCCGGATCTACCGCCTTCATCGCGGCGGCGGCCGTATTGGCATATTTTATATATTCCGCCGGAGTATATTTGCGGCCTGGAATGCATTTATGATTGCCGTGGTCGGACTCATTGCCCAGTTCGAACCATTTTACGTTATAAGGCTCCGGATTGCCCCACTCTTTGCGCTTCATGGCCCACGGATGGTCCGGAGTGGCCGGGGCATTGAGATACTCCACCAGTTCGGCGGCATGTTTGGGTAATTCTTCAACCGGCAGCGCGTAATCGGTTACAGTGAACAGGGGCTCGACATTAAGTTCCCGGCAGAGTTTGATGTACTCGTCAACGCCGAATTGCCAGTCGCCGCGTTCCGTTAAGGGGCCGACCGCTTTTTTCCAGTTATAATTATGCGCCAGGCAGCCGCCTGGATAACGCATCATGCCGGGATTAATACTTTTCACCATGGCGGCAGTTTCAGGGTACGGTTTGCGGGTGACGGGATTCCACAATCCCTGTCCATATTTTATACCGCTTTTATCAAAGTTCGAGGCGTTGGGCGCTTCCGAGAAGATACCGCGCCCGTCGGCGGCTTCAATATTGTGCCCGAACACCAGACGGTTCACCGGCCCAAGCGTTTTTCCGGCGTCAATGCTGATGACCGGAAGATTTTCCGCCGCCATGACACCGGTAGAAATGACAGCCGCTATTCCGGTGCGGATTCCGGTAAATATTAATTTATGTATCATGCCGTTCTCCATAGATTATTGTGTTACTTTTTATTGATGATGAAACTCTATACAGGTTATTGAATAAATATTTTACATTCTCCGTCAGATTCTTTACCGCAGTCAAATTTGGCTACTGCTGGTTTCGCTTGAAATACTCAAGCAGCATTTCCTTCCTGGGAGTGGACGGCAGACGTCCTTCAACCTTGCGGTCGGCGCTCCATTCCGCGTCCCATCCATGAAATTCGCGGTATCCGTGGTAAACCCAGTCCCAGCCGTTCTCCTCAAAAATTTCGATGGCGTCTTTCAGATATTGCTGTGATCCAGGAGCCCAGCGGAGCGCACTGAATTCCCCGACGATCATCGGTACATTATATTTCTTCTTGAATTCTATGGCGGGAGCCAGCGCCTTGCGCATGGTGTCCTTATTCCATAAAATATTGTCGATCTGACCGGGATAGGAAAGACCCGCAGGCATACCGTTCAATCCCTGATGGGTATAATGTTGCGGACTGTAGAAATGAACGCTGTAAATCACGTTCGGAACATCGACCAGAAAATAAACAGAGGCCCCGTAGCCGGAAGGTTCGATAATGATCGGCTTGACCGGATCGAGCTTTCGTATCGCCTTTGCCACCCGTTCCGCCAGGCGATCCCAGTCCAGCACTCCGGACTGGCCGGAATAGTTGTTTTCCAGCGGTTCATTCAGGATGTCATACCCGCGGACCGTTGGATTGTCTTTATATTTTGCCGCCATCTTTTCCCATTCCCAGACCAGCATATCCTGCGCTTCCGGGGTGAAGGTCAGCGTATTCGACAGTAAAGACGTCTGCGTGGAGCCCAGGGCGTTAAAGAGCGCGATGATCACCTTCAGGTCGTTTTTGCGGCAGTATTCCAGCGTCCTGTCCAGTTCCTGCAATTTCAAGTCCAGCCAGCGCCGGTATTTTTCGGCATCGTTCAGCGGCAGTTTCTCAATTTCAGGCACTCTTCCGGAAATATGATAGCGGACGAGATTGACGCCCCATTTCTTTAAATCCTCAAAATCCTTTTCCGTCCGCCTGCCGTCAATCGTGACGCCGCGATAACGGGTTTTCATCTGAACCTGATCTCCGGCAGCCGCAGCTTTTACCGGCAGACTGCCGCCGACCTGCGGAATCATCGTGATTTTAAGATCATCCACCAGCAGAGTTCCGCTGCAGTCCTGCAAACCGATAACCACGTTAAGTTTTTCCGCGTTGGTCGGAATGCGGATGAAGTTGGAAAACCGCTCCCAGTCGAAAGAACCGATCCGCTTATCAGGATGATCCTGCCAGTCCTCCGCAACGCCTGCCTTCATGTTGAACATCAGTTTTATGCCGAAGTACTTCTGTGACGGGGTGGAAATATTACACCCTTTCATCATCGCTTCCAGCACGATGGCCCGCCCGCGCAACGGTTTCAGATCAAGTGACATTGAAATCAGTTGCCGCTGGGGCGCGGCATAATCTAATTTCAGACAGCCGGAACCGTTAATGCCTTCGGTCGGGGACAACATTTCGGAACTGGCATTCAGCCACCCGGCCAGTTCTCCCGGCTTATCAAAATTCTGCTGATAAATAATTTCACCTGGAACCGGTGGTAATCCGGCGGCGCCGGTCATAGTTGCGGTGGCGGCGATTACCGCAAATAGTCCGGCATTCAGACAGGAGTAAAGCATAAAGACGTCCTTATAATATATATTATTATTATTATCATTCAGCTATATTCCGCGCGGCTGAAAATTTAACATATATTGCGAAGATTTTGAGAATTGGTTCGTATTCTGAAAGGCTGCCGATACCGTGGTAGCGAAAGCCTCGAAGAGTGCGAATCCAAACTCGAAAGATCGCAATCCCCAGACGCGGGACTGTATTTTTCCGTTCCTCCTTCCGGCGATATTCATATCGCCTGTCAGTCGGATCGAAAAAATCCAATCCACAATCCTATTCATCTATTTTAAAATTTTACCTTTATAGAGTATAACGCAAGGCTTATCAGCAGAGAAAAACGTAACCAGTCCATAATATTTCCGGGAATTTCATAAATTTATCTTTCTTGATGAAATATTCAAGTTACGGTTTCGTAATAGGCATCCACATATTATATGAATCAGTAGCGCCGTAAACGGTATTCCACCGTTTGTTCTCAACATGGCCGTCAAAAAATGCGATATTGGCGGTGGCGTTTCCATTATGCCGGTAATTGATATTGCCGCTGGTACGGGTTGCATCAGGAGCTTCTAAAAAAGCCCAGTAGGCTTTGCCGCCGAAGTTCGGGTCCGCGGCGGAATATGCCACCATCCAGTCGAAGGCGTCAATAAATACCAGTTTGCCCGACGGCCGCCTGATTTTGGGTATAAAATAGCCTCTGAATGCGGTTCCCCAGGTGGAGATGAGTTCCTGATAATTCATGCCGTAGGAATACATCACGTTTTTAGTGGCAAACGCATTTGTCGCTTTCGGGCACATGAGCGATGCCGGCCAGTCGCCGTAGTTTTTAACTTTCAGATAGGGCATGTACTGTGGATTGGCATACCAGGAGACGCTGCCGTTATGCACCGGGACAAAAAAATCCCGTTCTGAACTTGCGTATAATAATCCGGCGGTACTTATTTGTTTCAGATTGCCGGCGCACTGAATTGCTCTGGCCTTATCCCGGGCTTTGCTGAGCGCCGGCAGCAGCATTCCGGCGAGGATGGCGATGATCGCGATCACCACGAGGAGTTCGATGAGGGTGAAATTTTTTTGCCGTTTCATTTTAATTGACTCCTTAAGTTGTTATTAGTTACTTATTAGATAATAACCCCGAAGCAGCGAAAATGGAATGTTCAAAAAAGTAAATATATGTCTGTTTCTGCAAAAATATGGAATCACCAGCCGCGCGGGTCAGGGTTTTTTCCGGTGGGCGACAGGACTGCAGCCGTAGAACCGCTTAAATGTTTTGGAAAAATGGAACTGGTCTTCGAAGCCGAACATGTCGCTGATCTCCTTGATGGTCAACCGGGGGTTGTTTATGTACGTTTCCGCTTTTTCCAGTTTATACCGCATAAATGACCGTGCCGGCGATTCGCCGAGAAATTGTTTGCATTTATGCGCCAGCGAACTTTCGCTCATATTCATGTCGGCGGCAATTTTCGGAACATTCAGCTTGCCGTGTATATTTCTTTCAAAAAGCGAGAACAACGTGCTCTTCAACGCCTCGTCACTTAAATTTCTGTTGAACAGCGGCGACAGCCGCTCCGGGGGAAACAGGAAAATAATTTCCCAGAAAAAAGCCTGAAAAAGACCATCCAGCACATAATACAAGCCGTAATCGCGTTCCGCGGAACCAGTCTTGACCAGCGGATTCAATTGGGAAACATAGAACAAATCAACGGGCAGTTTTGCATCCGGTCTGGCGGATGCCGCATCGGCAACGTTGTTTTCCTCGGCGGAGCCTGCCTCGGTCATCAGGGCAAATATAGAGTTGATAAATTTGTCCGAAGGGAAGTCTATTTTTTGCTTTACGACGTCAATATTCTGCCGGAACACCCGGTGTTTTACATCTGATTTATCCTGGCGTTTCAGTACGAACGCAATGACGATATATTCGGTTCCGGCATGCAGAATATCCTGATGCCAGTCACCCTCCTGCACCAGCAGCACCTCGCCGACCCGCACTGACATCTCCTGCCCGTTCAGCAGACATTTATAGTCGCCGCTCCTGGGAATGACGAATTCATAAGACGGGTGGCAGTGCTTGCGATAAGTAAAATCCTGCTTGGAGTTAAAAAACTGGATGGAGGTCAAAAAGGTCTCATAGGAATTGACCGTCATCACATCGTAGTAGCTGATTGAGGTCTTCCGCCTGAAAAAGTCATTATCTTCTTTGTAATACATTACAGCATTTCTCCAATTACATCAGCCGTGATTCCGGGTTCCTTTCATAATATGTCAAGGTACCCGGTAAAATCAAGTTTAAAAGCAGATGCAGCCGGTTATTGGGAATCCGCCTTGTTCAGGAGTCCGACTATTTTTTCCAGAAGAATGGAACGTTTGACCGGTTTGGTGATATAGTCGTCGCAGCCGGCATCAAAGGCTTTATCCACATCCGCCTGGCAGGCATACGCGGTTTCGGCGATAACCGGCAATTGCGGCCGGAACTTTTTGATTTCCTCCACTGCTTTAAAACCGTCCATGACCGGCATTTTCAAGTCCATCACCGCCAGCACGATGTCCGGATTGTTCCGGCAGATCTCCACGGCCTCGTCTCCATTTGACGCATGAAGCAGGATTGGACAGAAAGTGCGGAATATTTCTTTCAGATAGAAATAGCACAGCTCCTCATCTTCCGCAATCAGAACTTTCGCGCCGTCAAGCCGGTTTAGAATCTCATAGCGGAGAGACTGGCTGCCGGAAATAGTTTTGAGCGGTTTGAACGGAATCGTGAAATAGAAGACAGAACCGACGTCGGGAGTGGATTTGACCCATATCCTGCCGCCGAGCAATTCGACATATCCTTTTGAGATTGAGAGTCCAAGTCCGGTGCCGCCGTATTTTCTGCCGACTGAAGTATCCGCCTGGCAGAATTCTCCGAAAATCCTGGAATGGAACTTTTCATCGATGCCGATACCGGTATCTTTGACAAAAAATTCCAGAAAATCGTCTTTCAGCGTATAACCAAACTCAATCGCGCCGCAGGAAGTGAACTTGAGCGCGTTGGTCAGAATATTTTTCAGGATATGCTGCAGTTTGAAATCGTCGGTGTAGATTTCGGCCTGATCATCCGGCAGCCGTCTGCTGAAAGACAAATCAATCCCTTTCTTGGATGCCGCCGGATTAAAAAATGTCAATATGTCCAGCAGCATTTTATTGAGCTGAACGCTGGATTCATTCACCTTTTCCTGTTTGGTCTGAAGCGTTGAAATGCAGAGCAGATCGTTGAAGATCGCCAGCAGTTTATTGCTGCTGTCAAGTATGATTTTTGTATAATTCTGGCGCTGGATATCGGTCAAGTCCGGCGTATTCAACAGGTCTGCAAACCCCATTATGCCATTCAGCGGAGTACGGATTTCGTGGGAGATATTGTGCAGAAAAGCGGTTTTCAAACGGTCATTCTCTTCGGCTTTCTTCATCGCCTTTGAAAGTTTGTCCGCCGAGATCCTGGCTTCCGTAATATCCTGTCCGATTACCTGAAACTCCCGCACTTTACCGTTTTTGTTGAAAATAACCTGGAATGTCCAGCACAGAATCTTTGTTCCTTCAGCATTTTTGACGCTGAACTCAAATGTGTCAACCGGTTTTTCAGTACTTAACGCGGCGCAGTGAGCTGTGATTTTTTCTCTTTCCGCTTCCGGCATCAGCATCCGGAAATCCATGCCGGAAACATCCTCGTCCGCCAGATTATAGTATTTGCAGAATTCAGGGTTGGCATAAGTTATTGTCCGGCTGTCCGGCAGAAAATGGCAGATGAGCAGCGGCAGATTTTCAACGATGCCCCAGTATCTGGTTTCAACCGTCTTAAGTGATTCCTCTGTCCTTACATGGCGGGTTATATTGTCAAAGGTGATTACAAGTTCGCAGGGATTCACCCGGTAAATATAATTCTTATAAAAGCATTCGCCTTTTTCATCACTTTTTACCGCAAAATAAAAGTCACGGGGGATGCCGTCCGCCAGTACCGTCCTGAGCATGGTGTCGCCGCAGGAGTTTTTCATGGAAGGGTACAGATCATAAACTTTTTTTCCGATGATATGATCTGCGGTTGAATAATCGTAAGATGAAACATTATGCTCTTTGATCGCAAAATCTTTGGTAGCGTCCCAAAATGGAGACCTAAGCAGTAAACCTGCTTGATAAAAAATCACAAGAGTTCATTTTAAGATTGCTTAA